>NZ_BACT01000082.1:0-11786 GCF_000333255.1 Methylobacterium sp. B1
GCCGGGACGACCGCTGCCGCCCAACATGGCCCCGGGCGTCCCGGGCCGCCCGTTCGTGCCGCCGGGACAGGGCGCGGCGCCAGGACAGGTTCCGCCCCCCGGAGGCGTGCCGCCGGGACAGCCGCCGGTGGGTGGCCCTGGCCGGCCGGCCGATCCCGGCCCCGGTGCCTTCAACCGACCGGGCCAGCCGGGCTACGTCCCCGGCGGCTTCCGGCAGAACGACACGGTGCGCGACTTCGAGCAGGTCCGCAGCGACCGCCGCGAATTCGTCGAGGATGGCCGGACCTACTACCGGGAGCCGGGCCGCATCATCGTGCGGGATCGCGACAGCTACCTGATCCGCCACGACGAGAACGAGCGCTTCCGCGACCTCGACCCGCGCGGCTACCGGTTCGAGCGTCGGGGCGCCGAATTCTACAGCTACGTCGCGTGGTCCGGCGGCGGCCAGATCGTCACCGTCACGGACGATGACGGCCGGCTGCTGCGCCGCTACAGCCGCTACCCCGACGGCCGGGAGGTCGTCCTGATCGACAACAGCTATTCCGGCCCGCTGCGCCCGATCTACGAGGACGTGGTGGCGCTGCCGCCGCCCGACATCCGAATCCCGCGGGACCGCTACATCGTGGACTACGCCCAGGCCGACGAGGCGGAGGTCTACGAGGCGCTGACGGCACCGCCGGTTGTCCCTGTCGAACGCCGCTACACCCTCGATCAGATCCGCTACAGCCCGGACCTCCGCGCCCGTCTGCGCTCGGTCGACATCAACACGATCACCTTCGATACCGGCTCGTTCACCGTGACGCCGGATCAGGCGGCCAAGCTGTCGGTGATCGCCGCGGCCATGAACCGCGCGATCCAGGCCAATCCCCGGGAGGTCTTCCTGATCGAGGGCTTCACCGACGCGGTCGGCTCCGACATCGACAATCTCTCGCTGTCGGATCGGCGTGCCCAATCGGTGGCGACCGTGCTCACGGAGCAATTCCGGGTGCCGCCAGGCAATCTCACCACCCAGGGCTACGGCGAGCAGTATCTCAAGGTGAACACGCAGGGCCCATCGCGGGAGAACCGCCGGGTCGTGGTCCAGCGGATCACGCCGCTGCTGCAGCAGGGTCCGGATCAGGGACAGGCAGCGCCTCCGCCTCCGCCGGCGCAGCCGCCGCGCTGAATCGGTCGCCGCGCAGGGTTGCCCTGCGCGGCGCTCCACGGTCCGGAGCGCTGCCCTGCGTCGGGGCAGGTGGCAGAGGTGGACGGGAGGCGACCCGGTCGGACGGAACGGCGTGGTGCTGATCCCAGGCAGCCTGTACGGTCGCCTCTCATCGTCGCCCTGCGGCTGTGCCACCGCCCGCCCCGCGCGATCCGAACCAGGAGATCCGCCCATGAGCGCGCGCAGCCACGCCCGACATGTCGTCGACCAGTTCGGCGCGCAGGCCTCCGCCTACGTGACCAGCGCCGTACACGCGGCGGGCGCCGACCTCGACCGGATCGGCGTTCTTCTGCGCGCGCGGCCGGGTGCCCAGGTCCTCGACCTCGGCTGCGGCGGCGGCCATGTCGCCTTCACGGNCGCCGCCGCCGGCGCCGCCGTCACGGCCTACGATCTTTCGGCCGAGATGCTGGCAGCGGTCTCCGCCGAGGCGTCCCGGCGGGGTCTCGACCGGATCGAAACCCGGCAGGGCGGCGCCGAGACCCTGCCCTTCCCGGACGCGATCTTCGACGCGGTGCTGACCCGCTACAGCGCCCACCACTGGCGCGACGTCCCGGCGGCGCTGGCCGAGGCGCGGCGGGTGCTGCGGCCGGACGGACTGCTCGTCGTCAGCGATATCGTCGCTCCGGAGGATCCGCTGCTCGACACGCACCTGCAGGCCGTGGAGCTGCTGCGCGACCCCTCGCACGTGCGCGACTACCGGGTTTCGGAATGGCGCGCCCTTTTGGAAGCGGCCGGGTTCGAGCCCGGCGCCGTGATGGCGAGCCGGCCGCGCATGGACTTCGCCAGCTGGATCGCCCGGATGCGCACGCCGGAGATCCATGTCGCGGCGATCCGCGCCCTCCAGGCTGCGGCGCCCGCCGAAGTCACCGCCCATTTCGGCATCGAGGCCGATGGCAGTTTCCTGCTCGACGCCGCACTGATCGAGGCGACCCCGAGGCTTGGCCGTTGAACGGTCGCGGACACATCCCCATGTTGCAGGACCGCGCCACCAGAGGAAGCCGTCCCCGCCCAGCGGGTTCCCGGCTCAATGATCCGGTCTGATCGAGCTCCTCGTCGTCGTCCTGCTGATCGCGCTCAACGGCGTCTTCTCGCTGTCGGAGCTGGCCCTGGTCTCGGCTCGCAAGAGCCGGCTGCGCGCCTTGGCCGAGGAGCGCCGTGCCGGCGCGAAGGCCGCCCTCGCGCTGGCCGAGGAGCCGGGGCGGTTTCTGTCCACCGTTCAGATCGGCATCACGCTGATCGGCATCCTCTCCGGCGTGTCTCGGGCGCGGCTTTGGGCGACCGCCTCGCCCTGATTCTGATCGATCTGGGCTTGGCAAGGGCTGGGCCGACACTCTGGGCTACACCCTGGTGATCGGCGTGATCACCTACCTGTCGGTGATCATCGGCGAACTGGTCCCCAAGCACCTCGCCTTGCGCAACCCCGAACGGATCGCCTGCATGGTCGCGCCCGGCATGCGGGTGGTCTCGCGCGCGGCTCTTCCGGCCGTGTGGCTCCTCGACGCTTCGACGCGGGCGGTGTTCCGGCTGATCGGCCAGGAGACAGAAAGCGCCAGCGCGGTGACCGAGGAGGAGATCCGTAGTCTCGTGGCCGAGGCCGAGACCGCGGGCGTCATCGAGGGCGACGAGCGGGCGATGATCTCCGGGGTCCTGCGCCTCGGCGACCGTCTGGTGCGCGGCGTCATGACTCCGCGCACCGACGTGACCTGGATCGATCTCACCGATGATCCGGAGACCGTCCGGGCACGCATTTTCGCCAGCCCCTATGCCCGTCTGCCCGTCGCCGATGGCGGCCCCGACGCGATGATCGGCGTGCTTCAGCTGCGCGACCTGATCGGCCCCTTGTCGCGGGGGGAGCCCCTCGACCTGCGCGCGCAGGTCCGCGCGGCGCCGGTGCTTCCGGACACGCTCGATGCCCTCGACGCCCTGGATACGCTGCGCCGGGCCTCGGTGCCCATGGCGCTGGTGCACGACGAGTATGGACATTTCGACGGGCTCGTGACCCCGGCCGACATCCTCGATGCCATCGCCGGAGCGTTCCTGTCGGAGGATACGGAACCGGACGCGGTGCCCCGCCCGGACGGGTCCTGGCTGATCGCGGGTTCGATGCCGGTCGATGAACTGACCGACCGGCTGGGCCTGCGTCTCCCGCCCTCGCGCGACTATGCGACGGTCGCCGGCCTGGTCATCGCGGTGCTCCAGCACCTACCGGAGACGGGCGAGACCTGCGACATCGCCGGCTGGCGGTTCGAGGTCGTGGATCTCGACGGACGGCGCGTCGACAAGTTGCTCGCGAGCCGTCTCGCCGAAACCGAGGCGTCGTAGCTCAAGCGGTCTCGCCGGACAGACGCCGCGCCGCGCGTGCCCGTCCGATCAGCGGCAGCAGACCCGCGAGGTCCGGGCCGTGCTCCAGCCCGGTCAGCGCGAGGCGGAGCGGCATGAACAGGCCCCTCCCCTTCGCGCCGGTCCGGCTGCGGATCTCCGTCGTCCACGCTTTCCAGGTCTCCGGGCCGTATGGCTCCGGGGGCAGGGTCTCGCGAGCGGCCGAGATCACGGCCGGCTCGGTGAGGACAGGCTCGACCGGGCCGGCGACGACGCGCCACCAATCGGCCGCCTCGGGGACACGGCCGAGATTGGCCCGGACCGCCAGCCAGAAGGCTTCGGCCCGATCCGCCGGAATCCCGAGATCGGCGAGGCGCGCGGCCGCCTCCGCGTACGGCATGGCGTGGATCAGTCGGGCGTTGAGGCCGTCGAGTTCCGCCGGATCGAACCGGGCGGGCGCCCGCGAGATCTCGCCGAGGTCGACGAGGCGCGCGAGGGTGTCGAGATCCGGGACGGCCCGCACGGATTCGGCCGAGCCGGTGAGCACGGCCAGCGAGCGGACCGCCGCGGGCTCGTAGCCGGCCTCGCGCAGGCCCCGCAGCGACAGGTGGCCGAGGCGCTTCGACAGCCCCTCCCCGTCGGCGGTCGTCAGCAGGTTGTGGTGGCCGAGACCGGCACGGTAGCGCCCAGGGCCTCGAAGATCTGCACCTGCACGCCGGTGTTGGTGACGTGATCCTCGCCGCGGATGACGTGGGTGACGCCGAGATCGGCGTCGTCCACCACCGACGGCAGCGTGTAGAGATAGCTGGCATCGGCGCGGATCAGGACCGGGTCCGACAGGGACGCGCAGTCGACATGGGCCGGACCGCGGACGAGATCGTCCCAGGTGACGGTCCGCGCCTCCAGAAGGAAGCGCCAATGCGGGCGGCGGCCCTCGGCCTCGAACGCCGCGCGCTCCTCGGCGGTGAGCCGCAGAGCCGCCCGGTCGTAGATCGGCGGCTGGCCGCGTCCGAGCTGGCGTTTGCGGCGGCGCTCCAGCTCCTCCGGCGTCTCGTAGCAGGGATAGAGCCGGCCCGCTGCGCGGAGGCGGTCGGCAGCGGCGTCATGCTGCGCCTTGCGGGCGCTCTGCTTCGCGAACAGATCGGGCACGATGCCGAGCCACGCGAGATCCTCGGCGATCGCCGCGGCGAAGGCTTCCGTGGAGCGCTCCGCGTCGGTGTCGTCGAGCCGCAGCAGGAAGCGCCCCCCGGTCCGGCGGGCGTACAGGGCGTTGAGCAGGGCCGGCCGGGCGTTGCCGATATGGAGGTAGCCGGTCGGCGACGGTGCGAAGCGGACGAGAGTCATGGACCGCTCTGTAGCCGATCTCTGCGGGAATGTGCGCGGGACTTCATGACGGCGCCGGACCGATGCACCGCCCTGCGAAGTCCCGCTACCCAGGAGGTGGAAAACCCGTCAGAAGGGCGCGCGTGGTGCGGTGCGGGATATGAGCGGCATGGCGACGGACGTAACGGCCGACATCGTGGTGGTCGGCGGCGGGATGGTCGGCCTCGCCAGCGCCATCGCGCTGAAGGATCGCGGCCTCGACGTGGTCCTGTGCGATCCCGGCGAGGCCCGATCCCGGACCTCCTACGGCAATGCCGGCGTGGTCAGCCGCGGCTCGATCCTGCCGATGTCGAGCCCCGCCCTTTGGGGCAAGCTTCCGGCCTACCTGCGCAACGCCGATTGCGGCCTGCGCCTGCACTACGCGCATCTCCCGCGGATCATCCCCTACACGGCGCATTTCCTGGCGGCCGCCCGCGCCTCCCGGTGGCGCCGCGCGGCAGCGGCGCTGCTCCCCCTGACGACCGCCGCCTATCCGGCCCATGAGCGGCTGGCCGCCCGGGCGGGGACCGGCGACCGGCTTCAGCGGACCGGCTGGATCAAGGCCTATCGCACGGAAACGGCCTTCGCGGCCGCGGCCCTGGAGCGGGAGATCCTGGCGAGCCACGGCGTCGCCTTCGAGATCCTCGACACGGCGGCCCTGCGCGCCCTCGAGCCGGCCCTGGTGCGGCCCTACGCGCGGGGGATGCTGCTGACCGAGACCGGCTCGGTGCGCGAACCCGGCCGTCTCATCGAGGCCTGCGAAGCCCTGTTCGACGCTCTCGGCGGTCGCCGCCTGCGCAGCCACGTCGCCCGCTTGGCGCCCGAGGCGGGCGGGTGGCGCATCGATCACGACAGCGGCGCGGTGCAGGCCCGCCAGGTCGTCCTGGCGGCCGGCGCCGCCTCGGGAGCGATCGCCCGATCCCTCGGCTATCGCTTCGCGGTGGCGGCCGAGCGCGGCTACCATCGCCACTACGCCCTGCATCCGGACAGCCCGCCGCTGACCCGGCCAGTCCTCGACACGGGGGCCGGCTCCATCCTGTCGCCGATGGGCGACCACCGGGTGCGGGTCCTGTCCGGCGTGGAACTCAACGCCCGCCGCGCCGCACCCGATCATACCCAGATCGAGGCGGCATCCCGGGAAGCGGCCGGAACGCTCCGGCTCGGCGGGCCCCTGGACAACGCGCCGTGGCTCGGCTCCCGCCCATCGACGCCCGACGGGATGCCGGTCATCGGCCGGGCACCGCGTCACAGCGGCCTGCTGTTCGCCTTCGGCCACGGCCATATCGGGCTGTCCACCGGGCCGATCACCGGCGAGATCGTCGCCGATCTCGCCACCGGCCGCACGCCCGCGGTGCCGGTGGCCGCCTTCGCGCCGGAGCGGCTTCTGCGCTGGCCGCGCCTGCTCTGACGGCGCTCCCGCTCTCAGCGCCAGTCGTAGGGGTTGTAGGGCTCGAGCGCAGCCTGGACCTTCCGCAGGACGTCCGGCTGCCGCTGGAGATCGGCCTCCCGGGCCAAAGCCCGGAGGAACGCTTGCGGGCCATGTTCCAGATCCCGCGCCAAGCCGTTGTAGCGGTCGGCGGGCTCGACATGGGGGGGATTCACCGCGACGCGGTACGCGAGGCCGCAATTCGGCGGGTCGATCCCGAGCCGATAGCAGATCCGCACCCGGGCGAAGGGCACGTCAGGGCGATAATCGACCCGGTACCCGCCGAACCGGAAGGCACCTCCGGTCACGCGCTCGGCATAGGCCAGCGTCCGCGCCACCGTGGTGAAGCCGGCGGTGCGCCGGTCACGCACGAGATCGATCGCCGCGCGCTCCGTCGGGACGAAGGGCTGTGCACAGGCGGTACCGGACACCAGCGCGGCCAGGAGAGCGGGAACGACGAATCTCATGGCTTCTTCATGCAGACCGCGACGGGCTCGGCATCCTTGGCCGCCTTGGCGGTCATGTCGAGGCAGCCGACGGTGGATATACCGTCCGTCTGTGTCACGGACGGCAAAACCGCCATGCCCCGGCAATAGGCACCGATCAATTCCTCGTCACGACGACAGGCCACATCCAGGCGCACTTGGCTGTTCATCGACGGCCCCGGCGGACCGGGCGGCCCGGCCGGACCCGTCTCGCCCGTGGGACCGCGTGCCCCGGTCGCTCCGTTCAGGCCCGCAGGCCCCGCTGGCCCCGGAGGCCCCCGGTCACCCGTCGCACCGGGAGGTCCTGCCGGCCCCGGCTTCGGCGCGTCACAGGCGCCGAGCGCGAGCGCCATCGCGCCGAGCAGGAGCGCGATCGGTGGGCCTCTCATGCGGGTCTCCGGTGGGGCTTGCGCAGAGGGAACTTGGTGCGCAACCCAATCGGGTCAACGGCGCCTCGTCGATCGCCCGCATCGATACAACCAAAAGTAGTAGTCCCTGGATAAACCAGCTCTCGCCGATCGAATTAAGAGTTTTGCAAAATCTTGGCGTCACATCGACTTGTATGGCCATGTCTGACTGATCTGCTTGCTCATGAACGCCCGAAGACACTTCAGCGCGCGGAGCAAAGCGACGTCAGGTTGTCTGCTGAAGAGCCTGGGGCGTGACGCCAGCGGCGCGGCCGCGGTGGAATTCGCCCTCGTGGCGCTGCCCTTTCTCGCGCTGTGCGGCGCGGTCATCCAGATCGCCTTCCAGATCTGGGCGACGCAGAACTTCGATCGCGCCCTGCAGAACGCGGTCCGGACGATCTTCACCGGCCAGTTCCAGCTCGATACGGCGGGTCAGACCGATCCGGCGATCCTGCTCGCGGCCCTGAAGACCCGGATGTGCGGTCCGGCCAGCACGCCCGTCGCCACGGTCTTCAATTGCCAGAACGTCAAGATCGACGTCGCGACGGCGAGCAGCTTCGCGAATGCCACCGCTGCCAAGCCGATCGATACCGCGACGGGTACGTGGAACACCAGCTTCGGCAGCAACTACAAATGCGCTTCGCCGGGGACGATCGTGATCGTCACCGCGGCGGTGCCGTTCCCGACCTTCTTCAACCTGATGGGTCTGAACACGCGGCAATTCACCAGCGGCTCCGCAGCGGGATCGAGCCTTCTGACCTCCACCGCGGTGTTCCGGACCGAGCCCTACCAGATCGTCGGAGGGAGCCCATGCCCGTCGTCTCCGTCCTAGCCCGCCAGGCAGCGCGGCTGCGGCGCGACGGGCGTGGCGGCGCGATGGTCGAATTCGCCGTCATCCTGCCGCTCCTGCTCGCGATCTGGGCCGGCATGACCGAGGTGGCGCACGCCATCGACGAGTGGCGCAAGCTCACGCAGCTCGCCCGCACCGTGGCGGATCTGACGGCGCAGGGCGACACGCAGAACCCGATCAGCCCCACCTTGATGAACGACATCATCGCCTCCGCCACGGCGGTGATGCGCCCGTTCGATACGTCGAAGGTCACGATCGTGGTCAGCGCCATGGGCGTCGACCTGAAGAACCCGAGCCCGGTTCCGCTGGTCTGCTCCAGCGTCGCCAACGCCAACGCCACCGCGCGCAGCCCCGGATCCGCGGCCGACCTCACCGTCCCGGACGGCTACCTGACGCCGGGGATGCGCTACGTCCAGGCAGAAGTCACCATCAGCTACGCGCCGATGATCGGCAGCACCCTGGTCAAGCTCGCCAAGGGCGTCAACGGCACGATCACATTCAAGAGCAGTGCGCCTTGGCCGACCCGCGGCGGAAAGGCCTACGGCGCCAACACGTACACCGAGGTCGTCCTTCCGGACACCAAACACGCGAATTGCGATGGCACAGTGGTCAATCGTGCGTCCTGACAGCGCCCCCAAGCCGCGGCGACCCCGGTTCTTCCACGATCGCGGCGGCAACGTCGCGCTGCTGTTCGCGTTCCTCAGCGTCCCGATGCTGATGCTCGGCGGCGCGGCGATCGACTACGGGTTCGCCACACGGCTGGAGACGAAGCTGCAGGCCGCGACCGATGCCACCGCCCTGCTCCTCTGCCAGACGCCGCTCGCCACGCCGCAGGCCGACCTCAACACCCTCGCCGTGACGACCATGACCGGCGCCATGGGGACCGCAAACCTCGTGGTCGATCCTCTGGCCATCACCAACAACCCCCGCAAGATCACCCTGACCACGCACAAGCTGTCGACAACCTTCTTCGGCGCGCTCACCGGCACCAAGCGGATCAATCCGGGCGCCGTGGCGCAATGCGCCACCCCGCTTCCGAAGACCTTCGAGATCGCGCTGGTGCTGGACAATACCGGTTCGATGGCGGAATCGAGCGGCGGCCAGTCGAAGCTCAAGGCCGTGCAGTCGGCTGCGGCGAACTTCGTGGACTACGTCTACACCAGCGCGGCCTTCTCCAGCGCGACCAAGATCGCGATCGTGCCCTTCGCCGGCGCCGTGGCGGTCGATCCGACGGCCTACCGCTACGCCTCCTGGATCGATCTGAACGGCATATCGAGCTACCACTGGACCAATATTGTCCAGTCGCCCCCCGCGCCGTTCAAGAGCCGCTTCGACGTCTTCGCCAAACTGCAGGCCGTCAACCGCGCCTGGGGCTGGGCCGGGTGCCTCGAAACGCTGTCGTACCCGCTCAACGTGCAGGACGGCGCGCCAACCGCCTCGAACAAGGATTCCTACTACGTGCCCCTCCTGGCACCGGACGAGCCGGGGGATGCCAGTGCGCAGGTCGCTCCCTTCCCCGTCGGCAGTCAGAATCCGACGGCCTACAGCTACAACAGCTACCTCGACGACCGCACCGGCGGCAGCTGCCAGAACAGCAATTCCTACACGACGGCGCTCGGACAGGCGTGCAAGTACGTCAACCCGACGGACGCCGTGTCCGCCTCTCCCCTCGGCATCCCGAACGGTCCGAATTTCGGCTGCACGACTCAACCGCTTCAACGGCTGACCAACAACACATCGACCCTGAAGACCCTCATCAGCAACATGGCGCCGCTGGGATCGACCAATATCCATGAAGGGTTCATGTGGGGCTGGCGCACGCTCTCGCCCAACAGCGTCTTCGCCGACGGACAGCCCTACGCGTCGAGCACGAACAGCTCGAACGCGTCGACGATCAACAAGGTCATCATCCTGATGACGGACGGCACCAACAGCTGGAGCGCCAATCCGTACGCGCCCACCGGATCGCTCTATTTTGCGGCCGCCTACTTCAAGAACGCCAACGGCACGACACCCAATCCGCGCATGCCGCCGAAATACCAGAACATCGCGGATGCGAACACGGCCCGCTCCGCCCTCGACGCCCTGACGGCGGAGGCGTGCAGCAACGCCAAGGCGGTGAACATCTCGATCTACACGATCGGATTCAGCATTCCGTCCGACCCGATCGACGCAGCGGGTCAGACCCTGCTGAAGAACTGCGCCTCGTCGGCCGACCAATACTTCCTCGCCAACACGTCGGACGACCTGATCAAGGCCTTCCAGACGATCCAGGCGAGCATCGGCGCGCTGCGCCTGACGCAGTAGACCACGCGATCGGAGAAAGCGGCGCCCCGGCGTTGAGCCGGACCGCGCTCAGTCGTCGCGGTAGACCCGCTCGCGGCGCTCGTGCCGCTCCTGGGCTTCGAGCGACAGGGTGGCGATCGGCCGCGCGTCGAGCCGGCGCAGGGAGATCGGCTCGCCGGTCTCCTCGCAGAAGCCGTAGGACCCGTCCTCGATCCGGGCGAGAGCCGCGTCGATCTTGCCGGTGAGCTTCCGCTGCCGGTCCCGCGCCCGGAGCTCGATCGCCCGGTCCGTCTCGGACGAGGCGCGGTCGGCGAGGTCGGGATGGTTCTCGTTCTCGCTCTGGAGCGCCACCAGCGTATCCTGCGCCTCGCGCAGGATGTCGTTCTTCCAGCTCAGCAGCTTGCGCCGAAAGTATTCGCGCTGCCGGTCATTCATGAAGGGCTCGTCGTCGGACGGGACGTAGCCGTCCTCCAGCTGCACCTTCGCCATGCGTCACCCTCGCTGGATGGTAAACCGCCCACCAGGGGATGGCCGGTGTGCGGCGATAACGTGAGGTGCCGTATAGTCGAGGTGCCTCAGCGCTACAACGCACACAGATGCAGGGGTTGTAACCGGCTGTCACTGCATCGCCGCGTGCGGCAAACAGGCCACGGTACAGATCTTTTACGCTGTCATTGGGTCCGCAGCCGTACGATCGCGGCGGCGATTTCAGCGGTGAGGCTTCGGGCGAGCGGCAGCCTGTAATGGGTTTGATCGAAGAACTGGTCCGGATCCGCCGCCGCGGACCGGCCGTCGCGCCAGTCGACCACGGTGCTCAGGGCGTGCTGCGCGAGCACCGCGCGCACTTCGGCCCGGCAGGCGGCCTCGGCCCGCGCCCGAGGGCTGCCGGGCGGCGGCTCGGCCCGCGCGTAGACCGGGGGAAAGACCACCACGACCGGCGTCGCCGCCGGGATACGGGCCAGCTCGGTGCGCAGCCGCGCTGCGATCGGGAACGGGCCGCCATGATGCAGCTCCGGCTCGGGTCCGACCGGCTTTTCCAGGGCCGCCTTCTTGGCCGGATCGATGCCGAAGCCCTGGCTCAGGTAGTTGCGCTCGTAATCCCACCAGCCGTCGGCCGCGGCGGTCTTGTGGCGCGGATTCAGGAGCCAGCCGAGGCGGTTGACCGTCTCCTGCGCGGCCGAGAAGCGGATGAGCCCCCTCAGATAAGTGGGCCAGTCGCCCACGAGCCAGTAGGGGAATCCATGCTCGCTCGGAAAGGCGGGGTCGTCCGCGCACCAGAATGCGTCGGCCGAGAGCACGATCGCGTCGGGCCTCGCATGGTGCTTCAGATACCAGCCGAGCAGGGCGAACTGCTCGGAGGGACCGGTGGCGGGCACCGAGAGCTGCAGAAACGGAATGCCGGTGAGCCGCGTCAGGGCTGCCGGCTCGATCAGCTGGATATGCGAAT
>NZ_BACT01000081.1:0-906 GCF_000333255.1 Methylobacterium sp. B1
CAGGCCTTCGGAAGCGTCCTCTCGCGCGTCGGCGACAAGCTGCTCGGCGGCCTGATGGATTCCCTGGTCGGATCCCTCTTCAAGGGTAGCGGTGGCCTGGGTGCCCTGTTCGGTTTCGCCGACGGCGGCTTCACCGGTTACGGGGGCCGCAACCAGCCGGCCGGCATCGTGCACGCCGGCGAGGTGGTGTGGTCGCAGGCGGATGTCGCCCGCTTTGGCGGCCCGCACGTGGTCAACGCCATGCGGCTCGGCTTGCCCGGCTACGCCGACGGTGGCCCGGTCGGATTCGCCATGCCCAACCTCGCGGCGCTCCCGAACATGCCGATGCCCGCAAACGCGAACGCAGCAGGCGACGGTCCGCAACCCGTCGCCATCGCGATCGACGCCCGTGGTGCGCAGGGCAATAGCGAGATCCAGGCCGCCATCCAGCGCGGGGTCTCGGCCGGCATGGCACAGGTGCATCAGACCATCAGCCGGAACATCAACGGGATCGTCGCCACCGGGCAGAGGCGCTACGCGCGGATGGGCTGATGTCGATCTTCGACGAAGCCGGCGCAGCCGCTCTTCGGGGCGAAACCATCACCGCCGAAATCCTGGCCTTCTTCGACTTCCGCGATGCCCCGCAGCGGGTCCATGCCGGGTTCGGCACGCTCCGGGCCGGCGGCCACGACTGGCAGGGCCTGGGCGGGCTGGGATCGGTCTCGGATATCGAGAGCGCGGTCGGCGGCATCGCCCCTTTGGTGACCTTCACCCTCGCCGGCGTCGGGCCGGAGATCGCCCGCGACGTGATCGACGCCCGGACCGCGGTGAAGGGCCGCGACTGCCGCGTCTACCTGCAGCTCTACGGCGCCGACCTCGCGCCGCTGGGCGGCCTGTACACGCTCTACCGCGGCGTGATGGACCGGC
>NZ_BACT01000080.1:0-32408 GCF_000333255.1 Methylobacterium sp. B1
CCTCAGAGCACCCGAGCCTGTACGCCCGCCCGGGAGTTCGGCGCAAGGCTCCGCGAGGGCTGACGCGCCGGAGTCGGTAGGCCTCCCGCCCTGGGGCCGATGTCCATATGGGGCTGGCCCGCATCGACCAGGGCCCGATCCACGGCTTCGATGGCGAGCAGCGTCCGGGTCAGATCCTCCGCCATGGAGATCGGCGCCACGTCGAGACCGCCCAGGCGCCGGGCGATGGCATTCCGCTGGCGCGCCAGCGCGGCGCGGGCCCGGTTCAGCTCCTCGATCTCTTCGATGGTCATCCGCGCGTCCTCTCCTCGACTCAGCGACACCGTCATCAACTCCCCGGCGTCCAGTCGATATTCGGTCGCTGGGCCAGCATGCGCTCGAAGTAGTTGGCGACGGCCTGCGCCCCGTCGGTGTGCATCATTGCCACGGGATGCGCGAGATAGGCGCGGGCGAGATCGAGGGGAATGCGTCCGCCCTGGAGCGCGTTCAGCACCTCGTCGATGAAGGCGTCATTGGCCTCGTTGAAATCGCTGGACAGCTTCTTGCGGTCATTGATGGCCTTGATCGGCATGCAGACTTCCTGTTGCTCGGTGCCGGTGTAGCATCCGGTCGACGGGTTCGGCCCGGATCGCGGCGCGATATGGTCTGACGCGGCAAGACGGCGCAAATCGCGTGCGGGCCCGCACGGTTCGGTAACCCTCCGCGATCGTCGCATGGAGCGGATTGCTGCGCTGCGGCGTTACTGCTCTATGTCGATCGAAACAATGCACTCCCATACGGTCGAAATCGTCCCGTGCAGGGACGATCCCCGGTGCTTCCGATGGATCATCCGCAGCCACGGCGGCACGGTCGTCGAAAAGTCGCCCTACGCCTTCGTAACGCGGAACGGAGCCCGCATTTCCGGCGAGTGCTGGATGCGTGAGCATTTCGGCGACGGGCAGGCCGCCTAGCTGCGCGCCCGACATCCGCGATCGACCGCACCGTCCGATTCTGTACTCTCGGTGAGGTGGCCGGCTTTCAGGCTGCGTCCAATACCCGGAATCCCTGAGACACCGAGATCGCGAAGGGTGGCGGCCGCCCGTACCCCGAGCCGATGCACAGGACGCACGCAACCTGGGCGATAATACTGAGACGAAAAGCATCGGTTAAGCATTACGCTTTTGCGGGAATTCCTTTGTCAGAACTTTAATGACCACCCTGCAGTATCGTGTCGATTCTGTTTCAGAGCAGGGCGCGGATGATGCTGAGCGGCGACGGGACGTTCCGGGACGACGAGTCCGCGTCGCAGATGGGGTCTGTGACTTCCATCGAGGGGTCGAAGGTTCATCTTGAGCTCGGGCTCCGGAACGGGCGACCGAGCGTGAGGGTCACGGTGGGCAATCTGGTCCGGATCCGTGCGGGCGGGGCCATCCTCGTGGGCATCGTCACGACGTTGGCCTCGGCCCACGAGCGCGGGCGAGAACCCGGGGCCTTTGCGAGCCTCGACCTGCTCGGCCAGATCATCGAGACGAACGGGGTGCCTGGATTCTGCCGGGGCGTGACCTGCTACCCGGCGATCGGCGACACGGTCGAGCTGCTGTCCCCCTCCGAACTGCGAATCGTCCACCAAGTGTCTGTGGCCAACACGGCGGCCGTCGGGGCGCTCTACCAAGACCCCGAAACCCCCGCCTGCATCAAACTCGACGACCTTCTCTCCAAGCACTTCGCCGTTCTCGGCGCCACGGGGGTCGGCAAGTCGAGCGGCGTGACCATCATCTTGGACGAGGTGATGCGCGCCAAGCCGGCAGTGCGCATCTTCCTGCTGGACGTACACAATGAATACGCCGCCAGCTTCGGCGACCGCGCGAGCGTGATCAATCCACGGACGCTCAAGCTGCCGTTCTGGCTGTTCAACCTCGAAGAGATCGCCGACGTGATCTACGGCGGGCGTCCAGCCGTGGACGAGGAGATCGAGATCCTCGCCGAAGTCATCCCGCTCGCGAAGAGCAAGTACGCCCAGTACAAGGAGGCGAGCGACCGGCAGATCGTGAAGCGGACACTCGGCAAGGCCGGCGGCTACACGATCGACACGCCCGTGCCCTACGTGCTCCAGGACCTGATTGCCCTCATCGACGAGCGGATGGGCCGGCTGGAGAATCGCGTCTCCCGGATGCACTATCACCGTCTGATCACGCGGATCGAGGCGATCCGGAACGATCCGCGGCACGGCTTCATGTTCGACAACGCCAATGTCGGCGGCGACATGATGGGCGAGATCCTGGCGCACCTGTTCCGCCTCGATCCGGATGGGCGGCCGATGACGATCATGCAGCTCGCCGGCCTGCCGAGCGAGGTGGTGGACGCCGTCGTCTGCGTCCTGTCCCGCCTGGCGTTCGAGTTCGGCATCTGGAGCGAGGGCGCGATCCCGCTGCTGTTCGTGTGCGAGGAGGCGCATCGCTTCGCCTCGGCCGATCGCTCCGTCGGCTTCACGCCGACCCGCCGCGCCCTGTCGCGGATCGCCCGCGAGGGCCGGAAACATGGCGTCCATCTGGGCTTGGTCACGCAGCGTCCGGCCGAACTCGACGCGACCATCATGTCGCAATGCAGCACCCTGTTCGCCATGCGGATGACGAACGCGCGCGATCAGGCCTTCCTGGCCGCAGCGGTATCGGACGCCAGCAACCTGCTCACCTTCATCCCGTCGCTCGGGACGGGCGAGGTCATTGCCTTCGGTGAAGGCGTTCCGATCCCGGTCCGGATGACGTTCCGGCGCCTCCCGTCGATCCGCCAGCCGCGCAACGACACGAGCGGCGCCGCGGCGGGGGACGGCGCGGCGGTCGCCGGCGCCGGCTTCATCGGTGCCGTCGTGGAGCGGTGGCGGGGCGCGACCATGAACAAGGTCGGCGGCCAAGACCACGATCCGATCGGCGCCGTGCGCCTCGGACGCGAGACGGGTCCGGAGGGGGCTCAGGGCGCAGCGCTCGATCACGTGCATCGCCGGCTGCTCCGCCGTCCCCTCGAGGCCGGCGACACCGTCTCGCAGGCCGGACCACACGCTGCCACGCCGCTCTGGCAGCAGGGCGGAGTATGAGCGCCCCGACTTCCCCGACGCCTCAGACCCTGCTCGAAGCCGTGATCCAGACGCTCCCCGTGGGCGTCGTGGTCTTCGACGAGCACGGAGGCTGCACCCTGGCCAATGCCGCCGCGCGCGCTCTCGGCGACAGGGCCGTCCACGCGCTCGCCGCCGCGGCGGGCTCGTCTCGGGAGGCCGCGCATGTCGAGGCCATCGGCGATCGTGTCGTCGAGGTGCGCACCCACCCGGTCACGGAGGATCACGGCAGCTTCACGCTCACCACGGTCACCGATGTCACGCGTCATCACAGGATTCAGCGGGAGCTGATCACCAAGGCCTTCATCGACGCCCTGACCGGGCTTCCCAACCGGACGATGTTCGAGCAAAGCATCGGCGAGGTCCTGGCCGGTTCACGACCCGGGGACCGTTTTGCCCTGGCCTTTATCGATCTCGATAACTTCAAGCACATCAACGACTATTACAGTCACGCCGCGGGCGACGCCCTGCTGCGCAAGATGTCCGACCGGATCCGCGCGACGTTGCGCCCGAGCGACCTGCTGGCCCGCATCGGCGGCGACGAGTTCGTGCTCTTGCTCGATCCCGTCCTCGATCCGGACGACGCGCTGGCAGCCGTGCGCGCCATCTCGGAGCGGCTCAAGCAGCCGTTCTTCATCGACGGGCACGAGATCTTCGCCTCCGCCTCCATCGGCGTGAGCCTGTTCCCGGACCACGGCGACACCTATGAGGTCCTCGCCCGGCAGGCCGACAACGCCATGTACCGGGTAAAGGGCGAGTTGAAGGGCGGCGTCAGCCTGTTCGACGACGCGATGAGCCAGGCGGCGACGGCCCGGATGGCTGTGGAGCAGCGGCTCCGGCTGGCGATCCGCGACCGCTGCTTCTGCTGCGCCTTTCAGCCGAAGGTCGACATGCGCACCCATGCCGTCACCGGCGTCGAGGTGCTTCTGCGCTGGCGGGACGAACTCGGCATGATCCAGGCGCCGGGCGATTTCATCGCCCTCGCCATCGAGCTCGGCCTGATCAACGAGATCACGCTCCAAGTCCTGGCCGAGACCGTTCGGTCGATGCCCGATATCGATGAGGTGTTTGGCCCGGACGTCACCGTGAGCCTAAACATCGCCGCGAAGCAGGCCTGCGATGTGCCCTTCATGACCGCCTTCTGTGCCTCCCTCGGCGAGACCGGGCTCGCGGAGCGCTTCGTCTTGGAACTGACCGAGGAGGCCTTCTTCACGGCAGGCCGCTTCCAGCGCGACGTGCTCCCGCGGATCCGGGCGATCGGAGCGCGGGTCTCGATCGACGATTTCGGCGTCGGCTACTCGTCGCTGTCGGCCTTGGCGGACATCACCGCTGACGAGTTGAAAATCGATCGCTCCTTCATCACCGACATCGACAAGCGACCGCGCAGCCAGATCGTCCTGAAGGCGATCGAGTCGCTCGGCGCGGCGCTCGGCATGTCGGTGGTGGCCGAAGGCGTCGAGACCTACGAGGAGGTCGCCTACCTTCTCGGGGCGACGCAGATCCGCTGCGCGCAGGGCTATTACTTCGCTCGCCCGCTCCTGCTCGATCAGATCGGTCAGGTGGAGCCGCGCCTGTCCGGATCACGCCATCCTTCGCCGCGCAGCCGCGCCTCGGAGTTGCGGATGCCCAGTCTGCTGCGGCGGGCGTAAAAGGCCACAGGCCGCGGAGGCCATCCTCTCACGGTGGCAGAACGCTGCCGGGACAGACTGGAATGACCCGGCTCCGTCGCGAGACGGATTCCGGCGCGGCTTGAGGGGCATGATCGCCCCGCGTTCACGCCGACGGCCGGAATCTTCATCCGGCGGATCGTCACCTGGCCAGCGGCGATTCCGATCGCCTCTCCCCGGCTACCCCCACGGACCGCGTCGGCAGGGCCGTCGCTGAAGCAGGCTGAGGCGGCCTGTGCGCCAGGTTCCGGCGCGCAGGCCTCGGCGCCGGCCGAGCCAGGGCCTTTTGTCCTCTGGAGGCATCCGAACGGCCCACGCTGCCGCACGCGGTCCCCAAGAGAGCGGCCCAGACACCGGGCGCAGATCCGAATGACCGCTGCCGATCGGGGCGGCCCCGGGGGGATCGCCAACGGCTTGACCCGACCGCCGTCATTCCCAGTTTGGCCACCTTCCGGTGCTCTACCTCCGAGCCAAAGACCATCAGGCCGCTGTGCCGTACGAGCAGTCCCGTGATCCGATTCGAGAACGTCACGAAAATCTACCGCGCCAACGGCGCGCCGCGAATCGTCCTGGACCGGGCATCCTTCACCCTCAAGCAAGGTATCTGTTACGGCATCCTCGGCATCAACGGTGCCGGCAAGTCGACGACGATGCGGATCCTGGCGGGCACCGAGGAACCGACCAAAGGCAAGGTCTATAGAGGCCGGCGTGTGTCGTGGCCGCTCGGCTTCGCGGGCGGATTCCATCCCAAGATGACCGGCCGCGACAACGTCATGTTCGTAGCCCGGATCTACGGCGAGGATCCGCGGAAGGTGCTTGATTTCGTGGAGGATTTCTCGGAACTCGGGAGCTATCTGGAGCAGCCGATCTACACCTACTCATCGGGCATGGGCGCACGGCTCGCCTTCGGCATGAGTATGGCAATCCCGTTCGAGACCTACCTGATCGACGAGCTCACCTCGGTCGGCGACGCGCGCTTCTCCAAGCGGTGTGACGAAGTCTTCTCCGCCCGTCGCAAGAATGCCGACATCATCATGATTTCCCACTCGATGGAGCAGCTCCGCGAGTGGTGCACCCAAGGCATCGTGCTGCTGAACGGGCGGGCAATCGTCTACGAGGACATCAACGACGCGATTGAGGTCTACAGACGACTCAATGCCTGAGTTTCAGCGCAGACTATGATCGGCCGGCGCATAGATTTTTAAATTCAACAGGCTCGGTGCTGGAAATCCGTTATCCGAGATCATTTTGCTGCTGACAAAAAGCAGCAGCACCAAGCCATCCGATCTGGGCAAGCACACAGGGGCCAAGAGGCCGATCATCGCCCGCCTTTCTGCAGCTTGCCGGCGCGACTCGTCTGGACGTGGTCGAAATCTCGACCCTGCGCGGACGCATCGCCGTCTGTCGCCACATCGACGCGCGCGGTGCCGCCCCCCGGAACCAGCGCCTCGATCGGAGACGACCGCATTCCAACCGGAAGCGGCCTTTTCGTACGCCCTCGATCCCGGTCTGCGCCTCGATCCGATGACGGTACCGCCCCTCCCCGGGGAATGCGTTGGCCGCCACAACCGAAACCCGCTGGCGGAAGGGGTGTCTGCCGAAGTTCGATCCACCAGCGTCCAGCGCCGTCGATTTTCCCTTGCAATCATAGGGCGTTGGCGGGAATAAATTCCATCGGCGTCCGGCCCGATCCGCCGCAATCGGCGTCGAATGGTGGGGTGGCTGGTGGGGTAGATGGCGCGCGAGATCAACCGCCTTTCGGCTCGCAAGGTCCAGGCGCTGAGCGAGCCTGGCCGGCACGCTGACGGCGGTGGCCTCTACCTCGTGATCGAACCCAGTGGATCGAAGCGCTGGGTGATGTTGTATCGGATGCCCGGCCGCCGCCGCGAGATGGGGCTCGGCTCGGTGAGCGCGGTCTCGCTGGCCCGGGCGCGCGAGCTCGCTGCGGCGGCCCGGGCGCAGATCGCCGAAGGCATCGACCCGATCGAAGCCAGGGCTGCGGCGATCGCGCCACTCCGCCCACCGGCCCCCGTGACGTTCGCCGAAGTGGCGGAAAACTACATGGCCGATCGGGAACGGACCTGGCGGAACGCCGCGCACCGCGCGCAATGGCGCCAGACCCTGGAGGTCCAGGCCGCGAGCCTCTGGCGCATGCCGGTGTCCGACATCGGCACCGACGACGTACTCGCGGTGCTCCGGCCCATGTGGCACGAGAAGGCCGAGACGGCACGCCGGATCCGCGGCCGCATCGAGCGTGTGCTGGACGCGGCCAGGGTCAGCGGTCACCGGTCCGGCGAGAATCCGGCCCGCTGGCGCGGCCACCTCGACGTGCTGCTGCCTCGATCGCGCAAGCTGACGCGCGGCCACCATAAGGCCATGCCCTACGCCGAGGTGCCGGCCTTCTACGCAGCGGTCTCGGCCGGGCGCACGAGCTTCTCCTCGCTCGCGCTGCGCCTCACGATCCTGACGGCTGCCCGGTCCGGCGAGACCCGCGGGCTGACCTGGGGCGAGGTCGATATGGCCACGGCGCTCTGGACGGTCCCGGCCGAGCGCATGAAGGCCGGCCGGCCGCACCGGGTGCCGCTTTCAGCGCCGGCGCTCGCGATCCTAGCTTCGGTACGGCCCGACGGTGCAGGGCCTTCGGATCTCGTCTTCCCGTCGCGGGCGGGTACGCCGCTCTCGGACATGGCGCTGGCCATGTTCCTGCGCGGGGCCGACCCCAACGGCTTCACCGTCCACGGATTCCGATCATCGTTCCGGGATTGGGTGACCGAGGAGACCGACTTCCCCGGCGAGCTGGCCGAGGCTGCACTCGCGCACCTCGTCGGCGACGAGACCGAGCGCGCCTACCGCCGCGGCGACGTCTTGGAGAAACGCCGTCACTTGATGGACGCCTGGGCGGCTTTCGTGGCGGCGGACAAGGCCGCACCGTCGAGCACGCGCGCCAGCTCGGCGTGAGGGATCAGGGTCGCGGCTCCGAGTTTCCGGGCGACGATCTGGCCGTCGGCGATCATCTGGTAGATCGTCGAGCGGGACACGCCGAGCACGGCCGCCGCATCCTTCGGCCTGTAGGCCAGGGGCTGGATTGGCTCACCCATGGCGCGCCTTCCGAGTCTCCACTTCGCGCAAGGCGGCGGCGAAGCGGCGGTAAGTGGCCGCGCGTCGAGCCTGCTCGACGGCGCGCTCGTCCGATGGGTGCCAGACCACGTCCGTCTCCGCCTTCTTGGCCGCGCCTTCAAGGATCCGGGCGATACGCTCCGGGTCGGGTGCAGGGGTGATTGGCGTGAACCGCCCGTCGTGGGAATCGCCCAGGTCCTTAGCCCAGAGCTTGCCGTCGTCGCCCCGGTAGATCGCGAGCTTGCTGCCTTCCTTGACGGGGGTAAGAGCTCTCTGCAGTTCGGCCACGCCCAGCACCTCGTACTTGGTCCAGAGCAGCAGGTGGAGAACACGTTCAGCCATGGCGAACCTCCGACATGCTGCTGGGCTCGATGCTGTGCAGGACGACACCTGAAGGCCTGCGGCCCCTGCTAGGCCGCAACCTAGAAGTAAGGCTCTTTGACATATCCTCTCCAGAGTTGTGGAGAGGCTTCGAATGGCTTGGCCGGTTGATCCCCGAAACCTCGATGACGTGGAGAAGGTCCGCGGACTGATGGCTAGTGCCGAGCGCTTGAACGTTCAGGATCTGGTCACCGCCTGCATCCGTCGGATTTCCGAGCTTGAGGGGCGGCGTTTCGCGGATCCCGTCGAGAGACGCTTCTGGGAAATCATCTCCGTCTTCGAAGAGCTGTTGACGAAGGAAAATGGCCGCACGTCGCGGGCAGCTCGCACGCGGGAGAAGGTGAAGCGGGTCGGAGTCGTGCAGACGCTCGACGATATCGCCGCATCGAGCAAGCCATCTGAGGGCTTCCGTCGCCTCGTGGATGCGGGGCTCTCGGATTACCTCTTCGAGTACCTCATCCTCGAGAACCCTGATCGTTTCACGCCGAAAGCAGTCGCAGCTGCAGGCAACCGCCTGACCACATACAATCTGCCACTCTCGCGGGTGACCTGAACACATCATACCCCGCACATCCCCTCGCACTCGTGCTGGAAAAGGTCAGCCTGCGCCCCCGAGGCCGGCTGCGAGAAATCGACCTGCTCAATGGGAATGCGCTGCCGGTGCATGAACTGCTCGGACCGCATACCGCGCGGATCGTCACGATAGACGCCGTCCCGGATCGCACGGTCGACCTCAACCACGTCCGCCCTACGCGCCGGATCGGCCATGATCTCGCGCCACTGGTCCGGATCGTGAAACGGGCAGCCCTCGCACGATGACTTGGGCGGCCGCGGGTAGCCGTTGCGGTCGAGCCAGTTCAGGCAATCGCCGCGGCGCATCCGCCTTTCGAGCAGCGGGAACCGCTTGGTGACGTAGCGGACCTTCGACGGCGTGGCCCGGATCACCTCATCCTGCGAGATACCGATCCATTGCTCGACGGCACCTGCTGGGACCACATCGCGCGGGCCGTAGCCGAGCAACTCACGAACCTTCCGCTGAATCGGCTCGATCTTGTAGTGCGACGTGCACTGCCGGCGGCCAATACCATCCCGGACCTCATCCTGCGCCAGGGTCCGATAGCCGACGACTTTCGCCTCGGCCTCTTCGTCTTCATCGAAAAGACCATCGTCTCCGCCCTCGTAGACCGGGACCACGGTTCCAGCCGCAATGATCCGGCGGAGGAAGAACGGTACGGTGACAAAGCGGCCGGCGCGGACGCTGCCGCGGCGGATCAGGTCCTCGCGCAGATTGCCGGCCGAGATGACGTGCACAGGGAAGGGGAGGACATTCCCGGACGCGAGCCAGCGCAGGTGCTCGTAGACCCTCGGCGGCTCCCATCCGGTGTCGGCGAAAATAGCGCAGTCAGGCATCGGGCCGATCTCGCCGTGTGCCGCCATCAGCGCGAGTGTCGTCGACTGAACGCCGGCGCCGAGCGAGAGGACGCGGAGACGAGGCACGTTCACGCCGCCTCTGCGAAACCGATGGCTAGAAGCCGCGACACACGCGCCTGGACTTCGCCGAGGAAGCCGCGCACGGCCTCTTCGTCCCTCGCGATCTGAGCCTCGTCCCGGTGCAGCCGCTTCACCCACAGCCGCAGAGCCGGCGGCACGCTCGGATGCCAGGTGGCGAAGTCGCACCACACCCGGCCCGTGCAGGCCATCTGCCAGCGCATCTGCGGCCGGTGATCCTCCGGGATTTCCCCAGCGAGCAGCGTCTCCAAGTGGGTGCGCAGCGTCGGGCACTTAAACTCGACGAGGCCGTCGCCACCGACGAGGCGATCCGGGCTCGCCCCGGCCATCGCGATCGTCGGATGGTCGACAAATCCGACCTTCACGGTGTCGACCCCGTACAGGAACTCGTAGGCGTCGCAGGCCTGCGGTTCCCGCTCCGAGCCCTCGATCATCGCGGCGGTGAGGTAGTGCTGCGTCGCGAGGCCCGTCAGCCGCTCGCCGACGAGCTCCATCAGATAGCGCTCGCGATCCGCGGTTGGTTTACCGTCGCGCTTGACCGCCAGCACGTCGGCGACGCGCGAGGCCGTGACCTTGCCGCAGCGCGCGTCCAACCATTCGGCGGTGCCCTGGATCATCTCGGCCATGTCAGCGGCCCTCCGGCTGGGCACGCCGGGCGACGGCGCGCTCGATGGCGGCCAGGGCCTCGCCGTAGAGATCGGCCGGAAGATCGGGCACGCTCTCGACGTTGAAAACGCGCAGGAACTTCGCCGGGGCGATCCCGTGCTCGGTGAGCAGATTCCGCAGCGTTTCGGCCTGGGAGTCTGAGATCACGTCCTCGGACGCGTCCGCCGCGGGCGCCCCGTCGGTGTCGTCCGGATCGTTGGTCAGGGCGATGTTGAAGACCTGCAGGACGAGATAGCGGCGCGCGTAGGTGATCGCCGACCCGATGCCCTGGATGGGCGTCTTGTTGGCCTTCCCCTGTGCGCCCGCCGTGTCGGGCGGCAGGTCGAGGTGGTAGGCGCGCTCGTGCCCGGCCTCGTGGGCGCAGGTGCATTTCACCCGCAGATGCCCCTGGATCGGTGACGCCTCGGTGTCGAACGAGAGCGAGAAGCCGTGCCGGGCGATGACCGGCTGCGTGGCCCGCGCGATCGTCTCCAAGCGCGCGTAGGGGGCGCCGGAATGCGTGTTCCGGGCATCGCGAAAGACGCGCGGCAGCTCGGCCTGACAGGCCGCCATGGCGGCGATGAAGGCCACCCGGGCGCGCTCGGCCCGATCCTCCCGGGCCATGACCAGGAACCGTTCGACCCGGTCGGGATCGACGTTCGGATCGCGCGCCATCCGCTCGATGATCGAGAGGACCGTGGCGCCCTCGGTTGGCGAGGCCGCTGTCACGGCCTGGGACGTCGCCTCGGTGGCGACGATCTGCATCTGCGGCTGACTCACCGGCTGCTCTCTCCTCTCTCGCTGCGGGCGGTTACCGGCGCCGCCCGGTCGTGACGGTGCCGAGATCGGCCAGGACGGCGGCGCGGTCGGCATCGGTCTCGGCCAGCCGGTGCGCGTGCAGTTCGGTCACGGCTGGCGGCAGACTGGCCGCGAAGGCGCGGGCCGCGGCACGGTCCCCGACGATCGCGACGCCGCGGATCTCGGCGAGGCCGGAGCCGTCCCGGCTCACCTGAATCACCACCGCGTCGCAGAGGTCTTCGGCATCGACCACCGGGACGGGCAGGATCCGCACGACGTAGCGACGGCCGGAACGGCCGCGCCAGGCTGATAGGGGCATGGCGGGACTTCCCCGGAGACCGGCGCAAGAGCGCAGGCGCTCCTCGCGGGGCAGGCGTTCGGCGGGCGCGATCTGGAGGGCGAAGCGACGGGCCGCCTGCTGGTTGGCGATGATCGCAGCTTGCGCGGCCCGACGGTCGCGGCCCTCTTCGCCGTTCAGGTGGTCAAGCGGCTGGCCGTCCATGGTCAGGCAGCCTCGCCGATCTGGTCGGCCTCGAAATCGGCGAGCGCCGCCAGCTCGTCGGCCTCCTCGGCCTCGCGCTCCTCGATCCAGTGACGGGCAGCGGCGGTGCAGTCGAAGCCCTCGGCCTCGATTCCGAAGGCGCTGCGGACGGCCCAGGCGCCGTCGAGGGGAATGATCCAGCGGTCGGTGGGGAAGGCCGTTGGATCCAGGGACTGACGATGCTCGAGGCTTGGATGCATGGCGTCGGCTCCATCGACTCGCGGTCAGGCTATGGAGATAGCTACGCATAATGCGTGATCTTCGTCAACGCATTATGCGTAGTTGAAACGACCCGGTCATCGCGGCTCTGCGAGACGCGTTGTCCACAGGCGCACCTTCCCTGCGCTTCAAAATGCCAGGCGTTCCTGCAAGGAGATCCAACGTCGCAGAAGTTCTTGTTATGTTCTGAAATCTGAGGCAGACAGATGACGCAAGCAAACGTTGGAGGCGGCAATGTCCCACGTCCAGGATTATGTCGTGCAACTCTTTGATCGCGGGGACCGCGGTGTTCTGTCGACCGCCGGAATTCGGCAGTGCTCTAGTCCTGACGGTGCTAAACGCTTGGCTGAGCGCCTCGTGCGCGAGAAAAGAGCGGCCGGAGCTCTTGCCTATTCGAGGCCCGGCGCGATCAGTGCGAGCGAGTTTTCCTCACCCACGGTTCTTGCCCGGATCGGCGATGTGCCGGAGATCGATGCCTACTAGCGGGGCTTGATCCAGGCCACCTTGGCCGACCACTCGATCTCTTCGACCTCCAGCGGGGCCGACCCGCTTGTAGAAACAAGGAGAAAGCTACCTCCGTCGCGTCCGCGGTAGACCTTCTTCACGTAGATCTGTTCGTCGTTGACCCAAACGACGCAGAGCTGGCCGATCCAGACGTCTGGCAGGCCGCGGACCCGCTCATCGTAGTAGATCAGCCAATCATCCTCGGCGACGCCGGGCATCGAATCGCCCCTCACCCGCGCCGCGACCGTGTTGGGGGACGATCCTGGCGGCCGCGGTGCGCGATCATAGCCGCCTTGCGGCTCGCCGCTGAAGAAGACGCGCGCGCCGGCGCCCACATCGCCGACGATCGGCACGGTCTCGTCCTTCGGAGCGTCGAGCCTAGGGCTGCCCTCCAGGATCCACTCCCATCGTGCCTTGTACGCGGTGGCATACCGCTTTGCCGTTTCACGGCTCGGGTTCCGGTCCCCGTTTTCGTGTCCGAGGTAGGTTGGGACCTTCCATCCGAAGGCGCGAGCCGCCTCGGTGGCCGTGGCGAAGCCGGCCTTCTTGCGAAGGTGCTGCAGGCGTTCGGCGATCGTCTCCATGCCTAGCGCTTCGCATAATGCGTTACGCAATGTGCGTTGACATCTGCTACGCATTGAGCGTAGTTCTTGCTTCGCGATGAAGACCGTGTCCGACATAATCGATGCGCTTGGGGGCTCGACGGCTTTCGGACGCGTCTGCGGATTCACGAGAAATCCGGGCGCCCGGGGCAGCGACATGCGTCAGCGTGGATCCATTCCGGTCGTCTACTGGCCACGCATCGTGGCGTACGCCTGCACCCGAGAGATCGCGATCGACAACGATGTTCTGGTGCGGGTTCATCTGCCGCGGGAGCGCACCGCCCTCCTCAAGTCGGAGGCCGCGTGATGGCGTCCGGCCTTTCCGTAGCGCGCGATCCGCACCGGCCGCGCCGCGCCCTGCGACGCGGCTGCGACGAACTTGGGCGGCCGGACATCGCGCCTAGACCCGCACAGGACGTGGATGTCGGTTCCGGCTCTCGTCCTGGGCGCCGCCCCGGCCCGGATCCTGTCACGAATCGGCGCATCGATGCCGTCCGGTTGTGCCGGGGTGCGCGCGCTCGCGATGCCCGAATTGCGCCATTCGTCGGGTCACACCCCGGCTCATCTCAGGCACCCCGGCCGTCTCGCTGGCCGCTTCGCGACCGAGGTGCCGCCGCCGTCCTTCACCGCGTTTGTCGTCTCCCACTTTCCCGCCGCGCCCCGGCCCCGCCGATGATCTTGCACGGAGGGCTGATCGTATGCGGTCAAATTCGGGATCGCGTCGCATGGTGACGGTAGAGCAGGCCAACGAGGTCGCGCGGGATCCGCTGCTGCGGCTCGTACTGGACCGGAAGGATCTCACGGGGTCGCTGATGGCGGCCTACGACGATGTCGGCGAACGCCTCGGTCGTTCGCCCTCCTGGGTGCGCAAGGTGATCGGGCGCGCGACCGACGTCACGGTCGGCCTCCACGACTGGCTCAACATCAATACGCTCTGCGCCAGACTCGACGCGGCGAGCGAGCGGCTGGAGGCCGCGACGACGGCACGAGAGGAGGCGCGACGTGCGGTTCGTGAAGCTGCTGCGATCTCTGGGCCGGTTTGGTCTGGCCGCGATCCGGGAGGTCCATTCGCGCTTGCGCCGTTGATCCCGAAGCTATCGCCGTCGAGCCTGCCGCCCGCCTCGATCGACACCGTCGTCGTGCCTGCCGATTCGGCTCGCTTCCCGGGCTGAGGGGCCCCGCCCACGCGGGGCGTTCCCGCGCGACCTGAGAACTGGCGATGGCCGAAGAGCCGAGCGTCGGCCCATGCGACGAGGGGGCCCTTAACTTCGCTGGCCTCCCACGGAGCCATTTCCAAGCCGTTGTGATCGATCCGCCCTGGCGGTTCTCCGGTGGTACGCGCAGCCGTCCGCAGCATTACCGGCGGATGAGCCTCGCCGAGGTCCAGGCGCTACCGGTGCGCGGTTTGCTTCATCCTGACGGTGGCCGGGTCTTCCTCTGGATCACCGCGCCCCTGCTGCACCGGATCCCGGAGATCGCGAAGGCGTGGAAGCTACGTTACTCGTCGGCCATTCCGTGGATCAAGCTGTGGCCCAGCGAGAGCGGGCTCTTCGTCTACGCCTCATCAGTCTCACGCGGCACTGGCTTCGAGGTGATCGGCGCCGCCGAGTACGTGGCGATCCTCAAGGCCGGGCGGCCCCATAGCATCAAGGGTCGCCCCTTCTCGGGCGTCTGGATCGAGCCGCGGCGCGAGCATTCCCGCAAGCCGCCGAACCTGCATCGGGAAATCGAGGCGCGGATCCCGGGACCGTACCTGGAGCTGTTCGCGCGGGAGAGCCGGCCCGGCTGGTGCGCCTGGGGCGACGAGGCGACGAAGTTCGATCCCGCGCCCACCCTCGCGGCCGCGGAGTAGGCCGATGCGCTGGGCTCTCCTTCGCGACGGCGCGATCCTCGGCCGCGGCAGCCGCGAGACCGTGCTGACGCTCGCCGAGCGCCACGGCCTGGTCTGCCATGGCGTGCCGGGCCGACCGCCCGAGCCCGGCCGTAGCTTCCATCCCGACGGCACGGAACTGCCCGCCCGGCTCGTCCAGGGCGCCGTGATCCTGCCGGAAGCCATGCTGCCAGCGAAAATCCGGAGGCGCGCGGCATGAACCTCCCGAACGCCATCACCGCACGCCTTGAGACGGTACGGCCGGAATATCGGGTACCGCCGCACAACATCGATGCCGAGCAGGCGCTGCTGGGTGCGATCCTGGTCAACAACGACGCCTACCACCGGGTCGCGGACTTCCTCCTGCCCGAGCACTTCATGGAGGAGGCCCACCGCAAGATCTTCATGGTGGCGGGATCGCTGATCCGGGCCGGCACGGTCGCCACGCCCATCACCCTGAAGACCTATCTGGGCGATGCCGATTTCGGCGGTCAGACGGTCATTCAGTACCTCGCGCGGCTCGCCTCCGACGCGACCACGGTGATCAATGCGAGCGCCTACGCCCGCACGATCCACGATCTCGCCGTGCGCCGCCGGCTGATCACCATCGGCGAGGAGTTGGTGAACGGCGCCTACGAGGCCCCGGTCGAGCAGGCACCCCGGGACCTGATCGAGATCACCGAATCCCGCCTGCTCGACCTCGTCGACGCCGAGCCCGGCCTGGGCTCGACGGCACAGAGCGCGGCGCAGTCCGCCGCCTGGATGCGCGAGCGGATCGGCGGCCTACGCTCCGGGCTCCTCCGCTCCACCGCGATCTCGACGGGCCTGCCAGACCTCGACCGCGCCACCAACGGCGGGTTCCAGCGCGGCCAGCTCTGGATCCTCGCCGGGCGTCCCGGCATGGGCAAGACCGTGGCGATGACGACGCTCAGCCGCCTCGCCGCCCGCACGGCCGGCGTGCTCGCCTTCCAGTGCGAGGTGACGCGGGACCAGCAGATGGCCCGCTACCTCGCCGACCTGTCCTACCGGCACAACCGCCCGCTGCCGTTCGGCCGGATCATGGCCGCCGTCGATCTCGACGAGGAAGAGATGTGGCGGCTCGACGAGGCGATGCGGCGGTTCGAGCGCCTGCACCTCACCTTGACCTGCGAGCCCACCGTCAGCCTCGCGCAGATCGCCGCGGCGGTGAAGCTCGAGAAGCGGCGCCTCACCCGGCACGGGATCCCGCTGGGCGTCGTGTTCATCGACTATCTGAAGTTCATCAAGGTCTCGGACCGGTATCAGGGCAACCGGGTGCTGGAGATCGGCGAGATCACCGGCGGGTTGAAGCAGCTCGCCAAGGCCGAGGACATCTGCGTGGTGCTGCTGACGCAGCTCAACCGCGCCGTCGAGGCCAAGGACCGGGCGGACCGCCGCCCGAACCTCGCGGACCTGCGCGATTCCGGCGAGATCGAGCAGGACGCCGACGCGGTGCTGATGCTCTACCGCGAGGCCTACTACCTGGAGCGCAAGCTGAAGGCCTCCGGCGGCGATCCCGAGATCGGTGCGCGCCTGATCGAGCGGCAGAACGCCCTCGAGCTCATCCTCGCCAAGAACCGCTCCGGCCCCTGCCCCACGCTCGACCTGTGGTGCGACGTGGCCGCCTCCGCCATCGCCCAGACCGCACGAGGCCCGCTATGAGCCAGCATTCCGACGCGTCCACGCCACTGCCCGATCCGCTGGTGCCGGCCGACATCGATGTGGACGGGATCCACGGCTTCCTGCTGCACACGGATCGGCTGTTCCATTCCGAGCTGTGGGCACTCTCGACCGGCGACGAGTTCAAGGCCGCGGTCGCTCTGTGGTGCCACGCCTGGCGCCAGCGCCCGGCGGGCTCGCTGCCCGACGACGACCGGCTGCTCGCCGCCTTCTCGGGGGCGGGCCCGCGCTGGAAGAGGGTGCGGGCGATGGCCCTGCGCGGCTTCGTCCTGTGCGCGGACGGCCGCTACTATCACCGGGTCCTGTGCGAGGACGTGCTGCGCGCCGCAGAGGCGAAGGACGCGCGGCGCGAGCGGACCGCCGCGGCCACGCGGGCCCGTCAGCGCAAAGGTGATCCCGAGAAGACCCCGCCCGGCGGCGAGAAACCCAATCTTCTCAACGAAACCGCCGACCGTAACGATGGTCGTCACGATCAACGTCACGACCCACGCGACGATCGACGTGACGATACCGTCACGGTCGCCACGCGCGGACCGTTACGTTCACCAAGGGAAGGGGAAGAAGAAGGGAAGAAGAAAGATATACCGGCGGCCGCCTGTGATCCTGTACCCCGCGCGGACGGCGCGCCGCCCTGGAACAACCGGGCGAACTTCGACCGAGTCGAGCACCGGTGCCGGACCGCCCTGCCCCCAGGCTGGTGCCTGGACCCCGTCGTCGGTCCGATGGCGCGGCTGGAGGCGGACGGCCTCGACCTCGAGCGGGAAATCATCCCGGCGATCCTCGACCTTGCGGTCAGTCGCCGCGTGCCGATCCGGACCTGGGCGCTGCTGGCCAACGCGGTCGCCGAGTGCGTCGCCGCCCAGCGCCGGAGCCGCGCCGCGCAGGGCCTCTCCGCCGTGCCGCCGGCCCCGGTGCCGCCCGACGAGATGATCGATCTGCCCGGCGGCCTGCGCTGGCCCGAGGCCGATCTGCGGACCTGGATCGCCCGATTCCGCGAGAACCCGGCGACGTGGTCGGAATCGCTGTTCGGTCCGCCGCCGGGCCAGCCCGGATGTCGGATTCCGCCGCGGTTGCTGATCGGCGAGGCCGCTTGATGGCTCGGGCCGAAAAGTGCGCGGCCACCGCAGCGGCCAAGCTGCGCAGGCCATCCGCTGCCCGTCGGCGGACGAAGCCGGCTCCGGTCGCGCCCCAGCCGGCGTCGGCCGAGACGTTCGCGGCTGGCGCCTGGCCGATCGCAGCCCTGCGGAACGGCCAGTGCCGGTTCGCGTGCACGCCGCACGGCGCCCGGCCAGAGCAGCACCGGTTCTGTGGCGAGCCGACGGCGTTGCGTGCCGGCAAGCCGACAAGTTGGTGCGCGGTGCATCTCGCCAGACTCTTCGACACCTCGCCCCGGGTTCCGGACGGGGAAGACCACGCGACCGAACCGCCACTGGAACTGGCCGAGACGAGCACGAGGAGGGCATAGCGTGGGCAAGAAGCGCGGCACGAACGGATCCCGGATCCGAGCCGAACACGTGGTCCTCGATCAGAGTCTCTCGTGGTTCGTCGTCCACACCCTGCCGCTCCACGAAACCATGGCGGCCGAGGAGTTCGAGGGTCTGGCCATGGACTGGTGGCTGCCGCGGTACCGCGTCACCGTGGTCCGACGCGGCCGCAAGGTCGACACCCAGGCAATCTTCTTCGCCTCGTACCTGTTCGTCGGGCTCGACAGGCAGCGCCACGGGAGGCGCTGGACCGAGCCGCTGTTCGACAGCCGGCACGTCATCGACGTGCTCGGCCAGCGCGCGCCGCTGGAGATCCCCGGCTCCGTCCTGCAGGCCCTGTCCGATCGGATCGCGGGCGTCGACGAGACGGACCGGGCGAAGCGGAGGCAAGAGGCCGCGCTATTGCAGGTCGGCGAGATGCGCAGGATCTTGAATGGCCCGTTCATGTCGTTTTTCGCCGAGGTTCAGGATATCCTGAGCAACGGGATCGTGCGCGCGGACGTCAGCATCTTCGGCCGTGCTACGCCGGTCGAATTCACACCTGATCAACTTGGCGATCCCGTGGCTGCTTGACTTCAACGCACGGATCTGAACCTATGCCGCGCGTGGACGGCCGGATCGTGAGCTGCGCTCGTTGGAGGGTGCGCCTGCCGGAACTACCGGATCACGTGTCAGCGTCGGGACGATCTGCCCACGCGCGACATGGACAGCGGCGATTGCGTGTTCGGCACGCTGCCCGTCGCGTTTGATATCAATCATAGGAATTCAACATGGCCCGCGGCGGAAGGCGCGCGGGGGCCGGCCGTAAGCCAGGGGCCGCCACGCAGCGAACGCGGGCGGTCGCCGAACGCGCGAGCGCGACCGGGCTGACGCCCCTCGACGTCATGCTCGACGTGATGCGCTTCCAGCATACGCTCGCCCGGTCGGAAATGGACAAGGGCGCGGATGCCAGACCCGCGATCCTCGCCGATGCCATGACGCGGGCCCTGAACGCCGCGCGGGACGCCGCGCCGTACATGCACCCCCGTCTGGCTCCCGTGGCCGCACAGGGTGGCGAGACCGCCGGCGACACGGCCCGCAAGATCCGCGAGGCCGTCGCTGCGGCCGATGCCGTCGAGGAGGCGGAGTGAGCCTCCTGACCCCGCGCTGGTACCCACTGCGGCCGCATCCCGAGCAGCGGCGGCTGATCACCGCCGGAACCCGATTCTGCGTCGTCCCGGCCGGTCGGCGCTCCGGCAAGACCGAGCGGGCGAAGCGCTTCCTGATCCGCGCGGCGATGCGCGAGACCCGCTACGCCGACGCCCGGTTCTTCCTGGCGGCGCCGACTCGTGACCAGGCCAAGGCAATCTTCTGGCAGGACCTGAAGGCCTTCCTGCCGCCCTGGATCGTCCTGGATACGCGGGACGGCGAGCTGATGGTCCGCCTCGTCACCGGTACTGAAATCTGGGTCATCGGCCTCGACAAGCCGCAGCGCATGGAAGGGCGATCCTGGAACGGCGGGATCATCGACGAGGTCGCCAACGTCAAGCCGGGCGCGTGGCCCGAGAACATCCGTCCCGCGCTCTCGGATCGCCGCGGCTGGTGCTGGCTGATCGGCGTCCCCGAGGGCCGCAACCACTACTACGCGATGTGGAAGCGGGCGATCGCACGGGACGATCCCGAGTGGGACGGGTTCACGTGGCCATCCGCCGACATCCTGCCGCCCGAGGAGGTCGCCTCCGCGCGCCGGGACCTCGACCCGCTGACCTTCGCCCAGGAATACGAGGCGAGCTTCGTCAACTTCGAGGGGCGCGCCTACTACCCGTTCGCCGAGGCGACGCACTGTGCCCGCCTCGCCTACGATCCTGCACGGCCGCTCGCGCTCTGCTTCGACTTCAACGTCGATCCGGGCGTCGCGGCGATCGCCCAGGAGCAACGCCTGCCGAACGGCCAGGACGGCACCGGAATCATCGGCGAGGTGCACATCCCGCGGAACTCGAACACCCCCGCGGTGTGCCGGAGGATCGTCCAGGACTGGGGCCGGCATGCGGGACGCGTGGTGTGCTTCGGAGACGCCTCAGGAGGCGCGCGCGGCTCGGCCAAGGTGGCGGGCTCGGATTGGGATCTGATCCGGCGCGAGCTGGCGCCCACGTTCGGCGAGCGGCTGTTCTTCGAGGTGCCGGCAGCCAACCCGTCGGTGCGCGTCCGGATCAACGCTGTGAACACCCGGCTCAAAGCCGGCGACGGCACGGTCCGCCTGATGGTCGATCCCGCCCGGGCGCCGCACGTCGTGAAGGACTTCGAGGGCGTCCGGCTGCTCACGGGCGGCTCCGGTGAGATCGACAAGCGGGCCGACCCGGCGCTGAGCCATATCAGCGACGCGCTCGGCTACATGGTGGCGGCCGTCTTCCCGGTTGCGATCGGCGGCGAGGCGCGCACAGGCCGCACGATCGGACTGTACTGAGCACCGAGGGGCGGCCGATGCGCGACGAGACCGATCATCCCTGATGCCGCTCTCGTCGCAGCATCCGAAATACGCCGCGGCGGCCCCGGACTGGAAGGTCGTCCGCGACACCCACGCCGGCGAGCGCCAAGTGAAGGCGGCCGGCACGGAGTATCTGCCGGCGACCTCCGGCATGATCGCGGCGGGCTTCCTCGACGGCGCGAGCGGCACCGCCCTGATCGGGCGGGAACGTTCGGACGGGCAGGTAGAAGCGGTCGCGGGCGCAGCCTGCCCCAGCGAGGGCCAAGCCCAGTACGACGCCTATTGCTGCCGCGCGGTGTTCCATCCCCTGGTCGCCGCCTCGGCCGAGGCGCTGATCGGCATCATGCACCGGAAGCCGCCGACGATCGCGCTGCCGGAGAAGCTGGAGCCGCTGCGGGATGACTGCACGCAGGACCGCGAAGGCCTCGCGACGCTGCTGCGGCGGATCAACGAGGAGCAGCTGCTCACCGGCCGGATCGGCCTCCTGCTCGATGTCCGCGGCGAGCTCGGGCCCGAGGCGCTGCCGTTCCTGTCGACCTACACGGCCGAGAGCATCCTGAACTGGGGCGTGGATCGGGACGCGTCGCCCGGCCGGTTGCTGTTCGCCGTCCTCGACGAGAGCGGCGACCAGCTACAGGATGATCTGAGCTACCGGCATCAGCAGCGCTACCTCGTGCTCGGGAACGCGGCCACGCCGTTCGTGCGGCAGAGCGCGGCGGACGCTGTGGGGCTGCCCGCCTCGGGCTACGTCGCCGCCGCGGTGACCGACACCGACGACGCGGCCGACCTGCCGTTCAAGGCTCCGCAGATCGCCGGCAACGGCCTGCCCGAGATCCCGTTCGTCACGATCGGCGCGAAGGACCTGCAATGGGCCCCCGACGCGCCGCCGCTCCTGCGGGTCGCCTCCATGGCGCTGGCGATCTACCGCGGCGAGGCCGATTACCGGCACGCTTTGTTCATGCAGGGCCAGGAGACCCTGGTCACGATCGGCGCCAAGCAGGCCAGCGCCTATGCGGAGCCGGGCGAGGTCGTGCGGGGCCGGCCGATCCTGCTGGGCGCCAACGGCCGCATCGACCTCGACCTCGGCGGCGACGCCAAGTTCATCGGGGTGTCGGCGGCCGGCCTGTCGGCCATGCGGCAGGCGATCGAGGACGACAAGCGCGCTGCGGCCGAGATGGGCGCGCAGATCATCGGCGACCGGTCCGGTGGTGCGGAATCGGGCGACGCCTTGGAGATCCGGGTGGCCGCTCGCACCGCTACGCTGTCGAGCGTGGCGCTGGCTGGCGCGCAGGGCCTCGAGCGGATCCTGAAGATGGCCGCGATCTGGATCGGGGCGAACCCGGACGAGGTGAAGATCACCCCCAACCTCGACTTCGCCGGCTCGCCGATCACAGGCGCCGATATTCTGCAGATCACCCAGGCGAAGAGCATGGGCCTGCCGCTGTCCTGGGCGAGCATCCACGACTGGCTCGCTCGCAAGGGCTTCACCGCGAAGACCTACGAGGAAGAGGAAGACCAGATCGGGGCCGAAGGACCAAGCGGCATCGATCGCAACGGCGGCCGCGCGCTGGACGACGCAACCACCGACAAGGCGGCCTGATCCGTGGCGGTGAACGACGCGATCCTCGACGCCCAGGTCAGCCACGCCGTCGGCCTGCAGCGCCTCGGCACCGGCATCCTGCGCCGAATCCTCGCGCTGCTGAATCGAACCGACGCCGATCTCGTGGAGCAGATCCGCACCCGCCTCGACGGCGTCGCTCCGGGGACCTTCGACACCGAATTCACGACCGAGCGGCTGAAGGGCCTGCTCGACGCAATCCGGGCGCTGAACGCCGATGTTTACGCGCGGATCCAGGCGGTGCTGCTGCGCGAGGGGCTGGATCTCGCCGCCTACGAGGCCGCGTACCAGACGCGCATCCTGACCGAGCACGTGCCGGTGCGTCTCGACATCGTCCAGCCGACCGCCGAGCAACTCCAGGCCATCGTGATGAAGCGGCCGTTCCAGGGCCGTCTGCTGCGGGACTGGGCCCAGGGTCTGGAGCAGGGCCGGACGCAGAAGGTCCACGATGCAATCCGCATCGGCATGGTCGAGGGCGAGACCGTCGACCAGATCGTCCGCCGGGTCCGTGGCACCCAGGCGCTTGGCTATAAGGACGGGGTGCTGGAGATCGCGCGGCGTGACGCCGAGGCCGTGGTCCGGACCGCGGTGACCCACATCGCCTCCGGAGCCTCCGAGGCGGTCTACCAGCGCAACGCCGACCTGATCTCGGGCGTGCGCTGGGTCTCGGTTCTGGATAGCCGGACGACGCCGGTGTGCCGGGCCCGGGACGGCAAGGTCTACGAGCCCGGCCAGGGGCCGCGCCCGCCGGCGCATTGGAACTGCCGGAGCACGACGACCCCGGTGACGAGGTCGTTCCGGGAGCTGGGCCTCGACCTCGATGAGGTAGATGCCGGGACGCGGGCCAGCATGGACGGACAGGTGCCGGCCGGCCTGACCTACGGCGGGTGGCTGGCGAAGCAGCCGGCCGCGTTTCAGGACGAGGTGCTCGGCAAGGCGAAGGGGCTGCTGTTCCGCAAAGGCGGACTGACGATCGACCGGTTCGTCGACCGCTCCGGCCACGCCTACACGCTCGACGAGCTGCGGCGGCGCGAGGCCGGGGCTTTCCGGAGGGCAGGGCTCGCAGCGTAGGCCCTCGCCCTGGGATGGGTCAGGCGGCCTTGAGCTTTCGAGCCGCCTCGGCCAGGGCTTCGTTCATCCGGCTCTGCCACCCCGGACCCGTGGCTCTGAAGGCTTCCAGCACCTCGGGCTCGACCCGCAGCGAGATCGGGACGCGCTTCACCGCCGACTTCGGCCGGCCGCCTCGGCTCTTGAAGGCCGCCGCCATTTCGGGGGGCATGCCCTCCGTACCGGGCCTGAATTGCGCGAGGTCTTCGGCGGTCAGCGGAGGATTGTCGGAGACCGCGTCCCAATCCTCATGGGTGTAGTGCGGATTCGGCACGTAGCCGGGCTTGGGGTCAGAGTCGGTCATAGAAGGCCCTCTCGTTGCGGTCGGCCCGGCGGACGCTGACGATGCTCACCGCCTCCGACCCAAGCGGAGAGACGATCACCACGACGACGGTCTCGCCGTACCACGTGCCGATCAGTTTCAGACGGTCGCGGCCGGTCCGGCTGGGCTGGGTCACCTGAGTGGCGAAACGGTCGAAATCGAACGCCTCCTCGAACTCCGCGAAATCGAAGCCGTGCTTGGCGAGGTTCGCCAACCGCTTCGGTTCGTCGTAGGTGAACCGCATTGTTTCTGTATATGCCGAAACGGTAGGGCGCGCAAGGTTTTCGTATATACTGCTGTGGTCGGCCGCTCGTACGCGCAGCACACGGCGCCATGCCATCACCGAAGCCCGACGATCCGCGCCCCGGCGCGGCCACCGGCCGGCAGCCATGGCGCTGACCGGCCTCTCCCGTCATGGGACGGAAGGAGCCCACCATGAAGCTCAAGAAGGTCTACGACACCGAGGCCGAGATCCCCGAGGAGGCCGCCGCCTTCTACGAGGAGCGCGACGGCAAGTGGCACCTCACCCTGGAGATCGAGGGCTCGGCCAGCCAGGACGACGTGACCCGCCTCAACGGCGCCCTCGCCAAGGAGCGTAACGATCACCGCGCCACCCGGGAGAAGCTTCGGGCCTTCGGCGAGCTCGACCCCGAGCGCACCCGCCAGGTCATGGACCGGATCGGAGACCTCGGCGAGTGGGATGAGGTCGAGCGGAAGCTTCACCGCCTGGACGGCGACGGCAGCACCCCGAAGGAGGAGGCGGCCATCCAGGCGCGGATCGACGCCGAAGTCCAGCGCCGCGAGCGCGCGATCAAGGCGCCGCTGGAGCGCCAGATCACCCAGCTCACCGAAGCCCGCGCCGAGATCGAGCGCGAGCGCGACGAGGCGCGCGGGACCCTGCGCGGGCGCGCCATCGCGGACGCCCTGCGCGAGGCGGCCGGCAAGGCCAGGATCATCCCCTCCGCGGTGGAGGATGTGCTTCTCGCCGGCGAGCGCGTGTTCGATCTCGATGAGCAGGGCCGCGTCGTCACGAAGGACAATGTCGGCGTCGCACCGGGCCTGACGCCCGATGCGTGGTTGACCGATCTGCAGGAGAAGCGACCGCATTGGTGGCCCACCTCCGAAGGCGCCGGCTCGCGGGGCAACCGGGGCGGCGGCACGCTGCCGAACAACCCGTTCACGGCCGAGGCCTGGAACGTCACCGAGCAGGGCCGGATCGCGGCGGCCGACTTCGCCAAGGCCGACCGGCTGGCCAAGGCCGCCGGGACGACGGTCGGCGGCCCGAAGCCCGCACCGCGCAACCGCGCGGCCTGACCCACGATCTCCGGCGGCGCATGGGCGCCGCGCGGTCTCCTCCCGGCGCCATGGGGCGCCCCTCCCCCTCCCCTGAGACAACGACCGGCCGGCCATGGGGTCCGGCTTGGCGGTGCTGACGGATCACACCCTCAAGCCATCAGGAGTCCACCATGCCCGCCGGCGTCCTGCGCCTCTCCGACGTCATCGTCCCCGCCGTCTTCGTCCCGATGGTCCGCCGCCTCGCGGTGGAGAAGACAGCCCTGATCCAGTCCGGCGCGATGGTCCCCGACCCGCTGCTCGATCACTTCCTGGCGGGTCCGGGCCTCACCATCGACATGCCGAAGCTCAACGGCCTCGACCGGTCCGATGGCGAGAACGTCAGCTCGGACGATCCGACCGTCTTCTCGGTCCCGAACAAGCCCGCGACCGGCGACGAGATCGCGGTCCGCCTCTCGCGCAACAATTCCTGGTCCGAGATGGACCTCGTGCGCGCGCTCCTCGCGGCCGATCCGCTGGCGGCGCTCGCCGACGATGTGGCGCAATACTGGGCCTACCGTCGGCAGAAGGCCGCCATCGCTCAGCTCTCGGGTATCTTCGCCTACAACGCGCTGGCGACCGACGCGAACCACATCCAGAACTCGATGACCGTGGACCTGTCGGGCCTCAACGGCGGCAAGTTCGCGGACGGGCAGACCAACTTCCACGGATCGGCCTTCATCGATGCGCTCGTCACCATGGGCGATTCCATGGGCGGTCTTGTGCTCGTGGCGATGCACTCGATCGTCTACGGCAACGCCCTGAAGAAGAACCTCATCCAGTTCCGTCTGGACAGCGAGGCCAACCCGACGATCCCGACCTACATGGGCAAGGACGTCACGATGGACGATTCGATGCCGATGCCGGCGGCCGGTGTCTTCGAGACCTGGCTGTTCGGTCGCGGGGCGATGACCTACGGCACGGGGTCGCCCGCGGTGCCCAATGAGGTCATCCGCGTGCCGGCGGCCGGCAACGGCGCCGGTCAGTCGACCATGCACGATCGCGTTGAGTGGTCTCACCACGTTCCCGGCACCGCCTATGTCGGCACGCCGGCCAAGGGCGGCCCGTCGAACGCCAACACGACCAACAACCTCGCGGCCGCCACGTCCTGGCGACAGGTCGCGCCGGACCGGCGCCAGATCCCGATCGCGCGCATCGTCACCCGCGAGTTCTGATCACCCATCGATCGCGGCGCGGTCTCGCGCGCCGCCGTTTCTGCAATCCGTAGACGGGGGGCCGGCCATGGCCGAGCGCAGCAGCAAGACGAACGACGACGGTCAGGCGGGCGTGGCGGAGCCCGACGCCGCCTCGACCCAGGGCGCGATCGCCACCGGGGGCGAGCCCCAGGCCGCTGACCCCGCCGCAGCCGGTCAGGCCGAGGTGCCGGCCGGCGCGGACGGACCCCGGACGCTTCAGGCGCTCGGCGAGGCCGTGGCCAGCGCACAAGCCGAGGTCGATGCCGCAATCCGCAGGCGCGATGCGGCCCGGGATGCGTATGACCGCGAGGCGGAGGCCCAGGCAGCGCACGCGTTCGAACCGCCAGGGCAAGTCATCACCGCGTACCTCGCCGCGCAGAATGCCGTGCGCGAGGCTCAGATCGCCCAGGCCAAGAAACAGGCCGCGCGGTAGCCTGCGATGGTCGTCGAGGACGGCAGGAGTCTGCCGGACGCCGAAAGCTACGCCGGCGTCGAGGCTGCCGACGCCTACCATGCGGCGCGCGGCAGCACGGCCTGGGCCGGTGATCAAGCGGACAAGGAAGCGGCCCTGCGCCGCGGAACCGAGTATCTGGATGGCCTGTACCGGACGCGGTGGCTGGGCCGCCCGGCCGTACCCGGGCAGGCTCTGTGCTGGCCCCGCGCCTGCGCGTGGACCTCGGACGGATTGCTACCCTCCGACGCGATCCCGATGGCGCTGGTGCGCGCCTGCTGCGAGGCGGCGCTGCGCGAGATCCAGGACCCGGGCGGCCTGACGCCCGACATCTTCCCCGGCGAGCGCGTGGTGTCCGAGGCCGTCGGCCCGCTGAAGGTGGACTATGCCGCGGTCCGGGCGCCGACCGACGTGCTGCCGGTCATCGTGACCGTCGAGCGCATCGTCGCTCCGCTGCTCCGTGCGGCTGTGGGCGCGCTCGTGATGCGGGCGTGATGCTCGCGATCAGCGGCGTCCCGTGGGGCGACGACGGCCGGATCGCCGGGCGACCCATTTTCTCGGAGTTCGAACCATGACGACGATCGCCTATCGTGACGGTGTCATGGCCGCCGACAGCGGTTCTTGGATGGGGGACGCCTGCCATCGCTGGGCCAGGAAGCTGGCTCGCGGTCCCGATGGCACCCTCTACGGGACCGCCGGACACGCCGCGGAATGCGAAGCCTTCCTGGCCTGGGTACGGGCCGGTTGCGAGGGCTCGGCGCCCCGGGCGCGCGAGGAAGACGACGGTCGGGGCAGCTCCTTCGTGGTGCTCGTCGCTCCGCCGGAGGGCGGCGTCCGAATCAGAACCGCGCGCGGCGACGAGGTCTACCCGGAGGCAGCCTACTTCGCCGTCGGCGCCGGCAAGGAAGTGTGCTTCGGCGCGCTCTTCATGGGGGCCACGGCCGAGCAGGCGCTCCACGCGGCGATGGAACATGGCTGCGGCGCCATCGGCTCCGTCTGCACGATCATCCGGCGATGACGGGCGGCTTCGACTATGCCCGGTCGGTCGCGACCGCGAACCGCTTGATCGCGCGCTTCGGCCAGCGCGGCGCGGTCCGGCGCGGCCCGGACCTGTCCGGCGGCGACAGCACGAACGACCTGCCCCTGCCACCCGGCGACGAGGCCGAGCCGACCGATCATCCCTGCACCCTCGTCGTGCTCGACTACTCCGAAGAGGAGCGCGCGGGCAGCCTGATCGCGCAGACCGGCCGCAAGGTGCTGATCGCGACGGCGGGCTTGGATATCGAGCCGACGCCCGAAGATGCGCTCCTGATCGGCACTGACGAGCACCAGATCGTCGCCGTGATGCCGCTCGCCCCCGGGCCGGTCAGGGTCCTGTGGCAGGCGCAGGTGAGGCGCTGATGGCAGGTCAGGAATTCAGCCTCGCCATCGCGGCTTGGTGCGAGAAATCCGCGGACCGGGCCGATCTCATCCTGCGCAAGGTTGCGCTCGACATCGGCGCGCGCGTCGTGCTGCGCTCGCCGGTGGATACCGGTCGGTTCCGGGCGAACTGGCAGTACGGCGTGGGCCGGCCGAACACCGCCACCCTGGTGGCCGCCGACAAAAGTGGGCAATCGAGCATCGCCCGCATCGCGGCGGGTGTCGCCACGGCGCGGCTCGGCGACGTGATCTACATCTCGAACGCGCTGCCCTACGCCCTGCGGCTCGAGACCGGATGGTCCAAGCAGGCGCCGGCCGGCATGGTCGGCCTCACCGTGACGGAGTTTCAGTCCGCGATTGATCGCGCGGTCGCTGCCGCCCAGGCCGAGAGGCGGTGATGGGGGGCGAAGCCGCGATCCAGGCCGCGCTCTACCGCCATCTGAAGGCGACCAAGCTGCCGGTGGCTCTCCCGATCGCCCCCGAAGGCCGGAACTTCGATCCCAAGGGCCGCGCCTACCTGCGTTCGACCTTCCTGCCGGCGGAGACCACGAGCTTCGGCACCGAGAGCGACGGCGACATCATCTACGGCGGCCTGTTCCAGATCGATGTGTTCTGGCCGGTGAACGAGGGGCTGACCCGGCCGCTGACGCACGCCGCCATGCTCGCAGCCCGGTTCTGCCGGGGCACGAGGCTCACCGCCAACGACTTGGAGGTCCGGATCGACCAGCCGGCCTCCGTGCTTGGAGCGCAGCAGGAGCCGAATTGGCTTCACATCCCGGTCCGGGCTCGCTGGGCTGTCTATGCGGGGCCGCCGTCGACGGTCTGACGACTGCAAGCCCAAGCCCGCGTCCGCCGCTCCGATCCTGCCGCACATCCCATGCGGTCTTCAGCTGTGCCCGGGGAGGACACCATGCCCATCACCACGCAAGTCAAGCCCACCGCTGGGTCCATCCTCTATATCGGCCCGTCGAGCGATACGCCGCCCGCCGACGCGAACGTCGCGGCGGCCCTTGCCTGGACCCGCATCAGGAAGACCGAGACGTTCGGCGCCTTCGGCGACGCCGCACAACCCGTGACCTTCGATTCGACCGACGAGGATCGGCGGTTCAAGGCCAAGGGCACGCGGGATGCGGGGGACTGGACCTTTACCTGCGGCTTCGTCGCCAGCGATGCCGGACAACAGGCCCTGATCGCCGCCGTGGATTCGCACCAGGACTACAATTTCAAGCTCGTGCTGGGCGATGAGCCGGTCAACGGAACGTCCGGCACGATCTTCTACCTGTTCGGCCTGGTTCTGACGGCGCGCCCCAATCCCGGCGGCGCCAACAACGTGATCCGCCTGGAGGCGTCCGTTGGTCTCAATGCCAAGCCCCTGATGGTTCCGGCCGCCTGAGGAGCGCGACGATGGCCCCCCGATCCACCGTCCCGAAACCCGATCCGACCCCCGCACTCGACCTGGCGGCCCTCGACCTCGCCAGCCTCGACCTGGCACCCGGGGCCGAGGCCGGCGCCGCGATGCAGCTCCTGCATCCGGTCTCGGCCGAGCCGCTCGGCATCACCATGACGGTGATCGGTCAGGACGCCCCGACCTACCGGAAGAACCTCCGCAAGCTGCGCGACATGCTCGCCAAGCAGGGAGAGACCGAGGAGGACGAGGATCCCGATCGGCGCGAGGTGATGCGTCTGGCCCGCCTCTCGGCCTGCGCGGTGCGCGGATGGGCGGGCGTGCAGTGGAAGGGCGAGGCGCTGCCCTGCAGCTTCGAGAACGCCGTCACGCTGTTCAGCGCGCTCCCCTGGATCGCCGAGCAGGTCGGCTTCTTCCGGGATCGGCGCGCCAATTTTTTCAAGGTCTGACGGCGCGGCTCATCTGGGCCGTCCGCGCCGTCACCCGCGATCAGCATGCGGGGGTGATCTCGGACCAGGACGCCCTCCGGATCCCGGTCGAGGCCGAGCACGTCTGGGCGTGGTTTTGGGACTTGGAGCGGGGACGCCGAGCCGGGTTCTCACCTGAGCCGTTCGGCTACACGGATATCGAGGCCTGGGCTCGGCTCTTCGGCGAGGAGTTGCGCCCCTGGGAGGTCCGGGCCCTGATGGCGATGGACGAGTCCCGGCGGAGCGAACACCGCCGCCTCATGGACCCGGCCCAAGCGGGCCAGGTGCAGGCGTCCGATACCGCCGGGATGATGCAGCTGATGCAGATGCTCAGCGCACGGCGGTGAATAGATCCTCGACGTGTCGATAGCTTTCCAGCGCCGTGCGGCATCGGTCATCACCCATCTGCCCGTCTTCGCGCTGCGCCGTCTCAATGGCGTCCAATTGATACTGGGCCAGCTGCTCTACGGGGATATTGGGTGCCGACAGATGTGCTTGCTCGACTGCACGCCGGCCGACGGCGAGCACGCGGTCCCTTGGGACGCCGCAGGCGAGAGCGCCGGCGATTGCACGCCCAGTCATCCGGACAGTTCCAACCGCTCCCACTTCCGGGGGGACCTGCGCGGCGGCCGAGCCGCCGATCAGTGTGGACAGGAGAGCACCGTACAACTCAACGCGCATGACTGACCTCGCAACCCTTGCAATCGTGATCGACTCGCGCCCGGCAACCGACGCCTCGGTAGCGTTGGACCGGCTGGCGCAGTCCGCGCGCGGTGCGGGGCTGGCAGCAGATACTTTCAATGTCGGTGCCGGCAAGGGCACGGCAGCCGCACAAGCCGCAGCGTCGGCCACGGCACAGGCGGCGGCCGGCCTCGACAGGCACACCAAGGCACTGAACGATAACGCCAAGCAGGCCGGCCTGACCTACCTGCAGTTCGAGGTGCTGCGCTCCAGCGTGACGCAGTTCGCGGATCAGGTCATCGCCGGGGCCAACCCGCTTCGCGCCTTCGTCCAACAGGCGACGGGCGCCTCAGCGGCGATCGGTGACGGTGGTCTCGGCGGCTTGGCTCGGAACGCCGCCGCCTCGATGGGGAACTTCGCGTCCGGCGCCCGGGCGGCCGCAACCGGCGCCGGCGTCGTCGGCGTCGGCGTCGGCACGGTGGCCGCCGCGCTCGCTACCGCCGTCGTCGCCCAGCAATCGTACGCGTCGAGCCAGCGCGAGACCGAGCTGGCGCTTCTCGGAATCGGGCGAGCATCCGGCGCCACCGTCGGACAGATCAACGCCCTGTCACAGGCCAACGCGTCCGCCGGCGGGATCTCGACCCGGACCGCCCGCGAGATGGCGGCCCAGTATGCCAGCACCGGCCGGATCGGTGGCGAGATCCTGGGGGATCTTCAACGCTCGACACGGGACTACGCCGCCACGACCGGCCAGAGTCTCGGCGACGCGCAGGCCGAACTGGCCAAGGCCTTCACCGAGCCAGCCAAGGGCGCCGAGTTGCTGAACACCCGTTTGGGCTTCCTCGACGCCGCGACGCGCGAGACCATCCAGACCCTCGACGCGCAAGGCCATCGCTTGGAGGCGCAGCGTGCGCTCTACGATGCGATATCCGGCAGCATCGTGAAGGCGGACACGCTTACCTCCGGCTGGGGGCGTACCACGGCAGCTGTCGGCACGTTCATCGGCTCGGCCTGGGACCGGTTGGGTCAGATCATCGATCGAGGCGCCACCGGCGGAGACCTCGAGACGCGTATCCGGGACCTGCAAAGGGTGCTGGCGACTCCGCCGACCTTCCTGGAAAGGTTCAGCAGCACCCGTCCGGCCTTGCAGGCAGAACTCGACAAGGCTCTCGCCGATCAGCAGCGGCAGCAGGCGCAGGCACGGCAGACGGATCTGGCGCAGCGCTCGCTCGTCGTCGACAACCTCGGCAAGCACTACAATCCGCAGGAAGAGCGCCTGAAGCAGATCACGGACGCGGCGCAGCGCATCCGCACTGAGCTCGCCGCCGGCGTGCTGGATCCCGACGGGAAGTCCTTGCGCACCGCCGAGGGTCTCGAAGCCTCGGCACGCCGCATCCGCGAGGATCTCGCCCAGGGGGGAACGCAGTTCGCCAACGCCCTCCGGGAATCGCAGTTCGCCCTGCGGACCGTCGGCTTCTCGCCCCAGGCACAGCGTGTCGCGGGGATCAACGAGCGGGCCGAGAACGAAATCCGCGATCTTCCAACCAACCCGAACGATCCGCTCCTGCGCGACTACCAGATCCACAGCATTCGGCAGCGGCAGCAGCTCGACTTGGAAGCTGCACGGCGTCAGACCTACGTCGACACCGCGTCTGGGAGCGGTCGCTACGCCATCGGCGTGGGGCAGGCTCCCGAGCAGTATCGTGACCTGATCTACAGTTCGGCGGCAGCGAACGGTGTCAACCCGGATCTGATCGCCTCCCAGATCGGCCGCGAGAGTCGGTTCACCCCGAATGCGGTGTCCCCGGCAGGGCACAGGGCAT
>NZ_BACT01000079.1:0-3490 GCF_000333255.1 Methylobacterium sp. B1
TGGCGACCTGCTCGCCGAGCTGGGACATGCGCCGCTCGATATCGCCGAGCCGTTCCGTCACCTGCTGGACGGGGGCCGCCTTGAGGGCCCGCTCGATGCGGGCTTCGATCTCCGCGAGGCGCCGCGCCTCTGCTTCCTGGGCGGCACGCCGCTCATGGTCGAGGGCCCGGTCGAGCCCGTCCAGGCGATCCATCAAGGCGGCGATGCCCTGGCCGTAGGCGTCGGCGCGGGGCTCCGGGTTCTCGCCTTCCGGAGCGGCCGGGGCGGATCGATCCGGCGCCGCATCGGGCCGGACGGCACCGGAACCGACCTGCTCGGCGCGGTGGCGGCGCCGGTGCCGCCGGTTTCCCGGAGCGGCCGATTGCTGCTGCGGCACCACCGAGGCGATCCAGGTCTCGAGCGGCACGCCCGCCCGCGCCGCCACGTCGCGCGCCGCGTCGAGCACCTCGGGATCGAAACTGTCGAGCTGCGGCATCGCGTTGCGGGTCATCGGTGGCCTGTCGTCGGCAGCGGTCGGCGTCCGTTTCCTCTGCGCAGGGCGGACCGGAATTCGGTATCCACGAACACACGCGTCGGATCGTTCGAGGCGACCATTAACTTTCTTGGTAAACACGAGGTTAAGGTTCACCGGGCCCCGGTAATCGTCGCGAGCGACCGGCGGCGTGGGACGGGTGCGCCGGTCCGGCGGCGACGGGGTCGAGCCGTTGCTCCGGAGGCGGCGGGGCGGTTACATGCGGCCAAGGCAGCGGGCCGTGTCGAGGGGCCTGCACCAGACGGGGGAAGCCAGAGATGCCGCAGTATCGCGCTCCGGTTGAGGACACGCTGTTCCTGCTCACCGATGTGCTCGGCTTTCATGCCCGGGACAACCTTGCGGGCTTCGCCGATGCCTCACCGGATGTGATCGAGGCCGTCCTGCGCGAGGGCGCGAAGCTCGCCGAGGAGGTCCTGGCCCCGATCAACCGGACAGGCGATCTGGAGGGCTGTCGCCGGGACGCCGACGGCACGGTACGCACGCCGACGGGCTTCAAGGCCGCTTACGACACCTACGCGAGCGGCGGCTGGATGGGACTTTCGGTGCCCGAAGCCTATGGCGGCCAGGGCCTGCCGCACACGCTGAACACCGCGATCCAGGAATTCGCCTCGGGCGCGAACCTCGCCTTCGGCATGTATCCCGGTCTGACGCAGGGCGCGATGGCGGCGCTGCTGGTCCACGGCACGGAGGAGCAGAAGGCGCTGTACCTGCCGAGGATGGTCGAAGGGGCCTGGACCGGCACCATGAACCTGACCGAGCCGCATTGCGGCACGGATCTCGGGCTGCTCAAGACCAAGGCCGTGCCGAACGGCGACGGCGCCTACAGCATCACCGGCACCAAGATCTTCATCTCGGCCGGCGAGCACGACCTCGCCGAGAACATCGTCCACCTCGTCCTCGCCCGGATCGAGGGGGCCCCCGCCGGCACCAAGGGCATCTCGCTCTTCGTGGTGCCGAAGGTTCTGGTGAACGCCGACGGCTCCCTCGGCGCGCGCAACGGCGTGTCCTGCGGCTCCCTCGAGCACAAGATGGGCATCCACGGCAACGCCACCTGCGTGATGAACTACGACGGCGCGACCGGCTGGCTCGTGGGCCAGGAGAACCGCGGCCTCAACGCCATGTTCGTGATGATGAACGAGGCGCGGCTCGCCGTGGGCGTCCAGGGGCTCGGGCAGTCCGAGGTCGCCTACCAGAACGCCGCCGCCTACGCGAAGGATCGCCTCCAGGGCCGGGCGCTGACCGGCGCGAAGGCGCCCGACAAAGCCGCCGACCCGATCATCGTCCATCCGGACGTGCGCCGCACGCTGATGCAGATCCGCGCGTTCAATGAAGCGGCCCGCGCCCTCATGCTCTGGACGGCGCTCCAGGCCGACATCCTGCACCGTTCCGAGGATGCCCGGGAGCGGCAGGCGGCCGACGATTATCTCGGCCTCATGACGCCGGTGGTGAAGGGCGTGTTCACCGATCGCGGCTTCGCCAATGCGGTCGAAGCGCAGCAGCTGCTCGGCGGCCACGGCTACATCGAGGAATGGGGCATGTCGCAGTTCGTGCGCGATGCCCGCATCGCCATGATCTACGAGGGCGCCAACGGCATCCAGGCGATGGACCTGATCGGCCGCAAGCTGCCGAAGGATGGCGGCCGGGCGATGATGACCTTCCTGGGCGAGGTCCAGACCTTCCTGAAGGACCAAGGCGAGGATCCCGCGATGGCGCCGTTCACCCAGCCGCTCCAGGCCGGGCTGAACGATCTCCAGGGCGCGGTGATGTGGCTGATGCAGAACGCCTTCGCCAAGCCCGACAATGCCGGGGCCGGCGCAACCGACTTCATGCACCTCTTCGGCCTCGTGGCCCTGGGCTACATGTGGGCGCGGATCGCCAAGGCCGCCCAGGCCAAGCATGCCGAGGCGCCCTCCCCGCGCTGGGAGTCGAAGCTGACGAGCGGCCGGTTCTACATGGAGCGGATGCTGCCGGAGACTGCCCTGCGCCTGGCCCGCATCAAGGCCGGTGCGGACAGCACGATGGCGCTGGCGGCGGACGCGTTCTGAGCGTCCCACGGGCCGTCGCGCCAGAGCGCGGCGGCCGGCAACGTGGCGTCCCCGCCTTTGCGAGCGTCGCGAAGCAAACCAGCCGTGCGACGCTGACCCAGTGCCCGCTGCCCTCGGTCGCCGCGCCGCGCGCGCGACGACGGCGGAGCCGGCTCGTGGCGCGGGACCGTGTCAGCCCTCGAGCGCGGCGTCGAGATCGTCGATCAGGTCCGCCGGATCTTCCAAGCCGATCGACAGGCGCACCACTTCCGGCCCCGCCCCGGCGGCGGTCTTCTGCGCGTCGGTGAGCTGGCGGTGCGTGGTCGAGGCCGGATGGATGATCAGCGACCGGGTGTCGCCGATATTGGCGAGGTGCGAGAACAGCTGGAGGTTCGAGACCAGCTTCACGCCCGCCTCGTAGCCGCCCTTCAGACCGAAGGTGAACACGGCACCGGCGCCCTTCGGCGTGTAGCGCTTGGCCAGCGCATGGTAACGATCGGTCTCCAGCCCCGGGTAGCTCACCCAGGACACGGCCTCGTGCTTGGACAAATGGGTGGCCACCGTCAGCGCGTTGTCGGAATGGCGCTGCATGCGCAGCGGCAGGGTCTCGATGCCGTTGAGGATCAGGAAGGCGTTGAACGGCGAGAGCGCCGGACCGAGGTCGCGCAGGCCCAGCACCCGGCAGGCGATGGCGAAGCCGAAATTGCCGAAGGTCTCGGCCAGCACCATGCCGGAATATTCCGGCCGCGGCTGGCTCATCATCGGGTAGCGCGCGTCGCCCGCCCATTGGAACGAGCCGCCGTCGACGATCAGGCCGCCGATCGAATTGCCGTGGCCGCCGAGGAACTTCGTCGCCGAATGGACGACGATGTCGGCGCCGTGCTCGAAGGGCCGGATCAGGTACGGCGTCGCCATGGTGTGTCGACGACGAGCG
>NZ_BACT01000078.1:0-2002 GCF_000333255.1 Methylobacterium sp. B1
GGCGAGCTTGTCTGGGCGGGGGCGTAGCCGGCCGAGGCCAGCTTCTCGTAGAGCTTCGCCGCGACCGACAGATCGCGCGGCATGCCGCGGCCGTCGGCCTCCCGGGTGGCGAGGTCCCAGATGGCCGTGCCGTCGCCCTCGAGGGCGGCGAGCTTCACCTTGGCCAGCGCCGGCGGCAGGTTCCCGAGATCGGCCTGCAGAGCGTTCATGCCGGAGACCTGCGGCACCGCCGGCTTGGCGGTGGAGTGCGTCTCCGCGGGAGCGGGATTCGGCAGCGACTGGGTCGTGGTCGGATCGGCCACGGCCGGCTTCGCGTCCGGCGTCTCCTTGGCGGCGTCCGGAGCCTTCTTCTGGACGTCGGCGGCATCCCCGCGCGACGGCGCGATCTGGCTCGCCGGGGCGGGCGTTTGCGGCTCATCCGCGCTGCGCATGGTGATCGCCTGGAGCGCGCCCAGCGCCAGCACGATGGCGGCGAGCCCGAGCAGGAGCGGGCGGCGGCGGCGATCGATCTCGGCGCGCAGCCGCGCGAGCCGCCCCGTCGTCGCGTTGGGCAGCAGCGCGGCCCGCTCGCCCCGGGTCTCCCGGCGCTCCACGGGCGCTTCCGCGACCAGCTCCGCTTGCGCGGCCTGGGCGGCCCGTCGCGCCGCGGCGATGAAGCTGGTCTTGATGTCGGTCTCAGAGGTGGCGTCGGCCGCGATCCGCGCGGCGGCCGCGTCGCCGATCCGCTCCTGCATCGGCCGGCGGGCCGACGGCTCTCTGGGCGAGCGCGGCTCGCGCGGCGGACGGCCGCTGCCGGGCTCGAGCAGGTCGTCGGCGAGGCGGGAAGCCTCGATGCCGTCCCGCCGGGGCTTCGCGCGCGCCTCGACGGGCGCGAGGGTCGCCTCCGCGCTCGTCGACGACATCAGGCGCTCGTCGAGGGACGGGACCCGCGGCGGGACGGACTCGGCCGGGCCGAGCCGGACGAGAAGGCGCTCAAGGGCCGATTGGACGCCATCGAGGGTGGCGCCGAGCCGCTGATCGGACGCGACCTGCCGGGCCTGCATATCGGCCAAGCTGGCGCGGAGGAGGCCGATCTCCCCGGACTCGGCCGTGCCGAGACCGGAACCCTGGAGAGTCTGAGCCACGGCGTTGCGCGCGGCGCGCTCCACCACGGCCTCGGTCGGGGCGGAGTCCCGGAGAGCCGTCACCTGCCGGAGCAGGTCGCCCATGGTGCGCTCGAGGCCGGCCAGCGCCGGATCGACGCTCAGCGGCGCGTCGAGGCGCCCCGCCAGAGACACGACCTGCCGCTCCAGGGCGTCGAGCCCTTCGTGCTCGGCCCGGGCGCCGACCTGATCGACCTTGTCGGCGAGGCTGCGCAGCATGGCGTGGATCGACGCCATCCCGTCCGGACGGGCGGCGGCTTCGCCGGACCGCTCGGACCAATCGTCCCGGGCGCAGAGGAGGTCGACCTTCTCCGCAAGCGCCTGGATCTGCTCCGCCAGCGCGGCCGGCGCGGCGATCTTCACGTCGCTGCGGATCTCCTCCAGGATCGGGCGCAGGTCCGGACCGGCGCTCAGGCTTTGCAACTGCGCAATCTGCGCGCTCAGCGCCTGAAGGCTCTGCGCGAGACCCTGTATCCGCTCCGGACCCGCCAGGGCACCGATCTGCCGGCGAATCTCCTCAAGCTCGGCAAACAGGCCGGCGAGGGTGCGACCATCCGGATCGGCCGCGCCGGTCGCCGCCGCGGAATCGAGGCGCTCGGCCAGGCGGCGGACATCCTCCGCGACGCGGCTGTGGACGTTCTCGGCCACCTCTTCGGCGAGGCGCTCGACCTGCGCCCGGACCTGCTCGATCGGCACCGCGATGGCGGTGAGATCGGTTCCGGCCTGGGCCCGCTCGATGCCGCTGGCCAGGGTGATGACGGCCTGCTCCAGGGCGCCGATATCCCGGCTCGTCGCCAGCTGGTTGATCGCCTCGCGCAGGCGTGTGGTCTCCTCCGAAGCTCGATCAGGGCGGTCGACGG
>NZ_BACT01000077.1:0-3763 GCF_000333255.1 Methylobacterium sp. B1
GAAATACGGCCGGGCGGGCAAGTACCCGGTCTACCTCTCGACCAAGAACACCATTCTCAAGGTCTATGATGGCCGGTTCAAGGACCTGTTCCAGAAGGTCTACGAGGAGGAGTTCGAGGCGAAGTTCAAGGCGCTCGGCCTCACCTACGAGCACCGCCTGATCGACGACATGGTCGCCTCGTGCCTCAAGTGGTCGGGCGGTTACGTCTGGGCCTGCAAGAACTACGACGGCGACGTGCAGTCCGATACGGCCGCGCAGGGCTTCGGCTCCCTCGGCCTGATGACCTCGGTGCTGATGACGCCGGACGGCCAGACCGTGGAGGCCGAGGCCGCCCACGGCACCGTCACCCGCCACTATCGCGAGCACCAGAAGGGCCGCGAGACCTCGACCAACTCGATCGCGTCGATCTTCGCCTGGACCCGCGGCCTGTCGCACCGGGCCAAGCTCGACGGCAACGACGATCTCGCCAAGTTCTCCGCGACCCTGGAGAAGGTCTGCGTCGACACGGTCGAGGCGGGTCACATGACCAAGGACCTCGCGCTCCTGGTCGGCCCCGATCAGAAGTGGCTCTCGACCACCGGCTTCCTCGACAAGGTCGACCAGAACCTGAAGACGGCGATGGGCGCCTGAACTCCGGACGAAGAGCGGCGGGCGTCCTCCGGGACGCCCGCCGTTTCGTATGGGCGGTCCGCCGGCGACCGCTTCACGCCCCGCCTGCGCGCTCCTGCGGGCTGGTCTCGGCCAGGGCCCGGGCGACCTCGAGAAGCAGGAGGTCGATGGCGGCCCGCATCAGCGGGTCTCCGACCGTGTCGACGAGTTCGCGCACCCGCAGGCACTGTGCGGCGAGCGCGTCCAGGGCCACATCCTTGCTGTCGAACATCATCCTCAAGCCACCAGGTAAGCGGGTTCGGAAACCAGGACCGAGTTGCTGTCGCCGCGGACCGCGCGCAGCTTGGCGAGGGTTCGGGCATCGAACCGGGCGGTGGCCGCCATGATCTCCTCGCCGGCGATCTGAACCGGCAGGCCAAGGGGCTGCGGGCGGAAATGCAGCTGGATCACGTGGATCATGTAGAGGGTCGGCATCTGCAGCAGCAGGCTGTTGACCCCGTGGGCGAGCCCCCATTCGACGATGCCGGTGAGCAGCGCGATCGAGACCGGGTTGACCACACGGCCCTTCGCGCGGTGCGAGCGCGCCACGCCCTGGCGGGTCCATTCCCAGATCTGCGGGCCGACCGGCCGCTCGACCTCGCAGAGCTGAGGCAGGACATCGGACAGAAGATGCGGGCGCGTTGTCGGCAGCAGCCGGCTGTAGCCGATGACGGCGTCGCCCTCCATGGCGAGGAAGTGGACTGCATGCGGCGTGTCGAACTGGTCGATCTCCCGGCCATCCGGGCGGGCGAGTTCGGTCCAGCCTTTCTCTGCCACGAAGATGTCGTGGCGCAGGCGCCAGGCCTGCTCCATCGCATCGGCGTAGCGATGCGCGTTGGCGGGGGTGACGATATGGATCACGAAGTAACCTCACGTTGGATTGACGTGGGTTTTCTTCGTTTCGCGAAGACCTGGGTACTACGAGAAACCGTAGGGTTTGCGTGCGTGAGCGCCCACCGGTCCAAGACCTTGCCGGGCCCGAGCGGGTCGCGCTCGCGCGCGCTCCGGAGCCGACCGTGCCGGCCCTACGTGATCAGGCCGGCACGCAGCGCCTGCGCCACGGTGTGGGCGCGGTTGACGGTATCGAGCTTCGCCCGCGCCGAGCGCAGATGGTAGTCGACCCCGGCTGCCGTGATGCCCATGACCATACCGATCTCGACATCGGTCTTGCCCTCGGCCGCCCATTGGAGGGCCTCGCGCTCCCGCGGCGAGAGACGCACCGGCGCCTGCGCGGAGGGGCGGCTGTTCATCAGCAGGAGCTGGCCGACCGCGTAGGTCGCCACCAAATTGACCGCGACGCGCTCGGCCGGATCGATCTCGATCCGATCCCCGGACACGCTGATCCCGCCCGGCTCGCCATCGAGGGTCACGAACGGGATCGTGATGCCGGCGCGGATACCGAATTCGCCGGCCTCGTTCATGATGCGGCTCGCAATCGGCGTGTCCGGCGGCACGGTGCTCCAGTCGAAGGGCGTCGCGCTGGTGCAGAGCCGCCGGACCGTGGGATCATGGAGCGCGTAGCCCCGCGTCACGTACCGGCGTGCCCACCCCTCCGGCATGGTGCTCGTGAGGACGAATCCGGCATGCCGCCGCGTCGGCAGGCCGGGCGTCGGAACGATCCCGGCCATCACGTACGACACCCCGTAGCGGGTGAAGGCGTCGACCAGCAATCGCGCGATCTCGTCGGGCGCCGCAGCCCGCTCCAGATCGCGCAACACGCTGAAGGTCCTGTCCAGGTGCTTCGAATGCGGCATGCCCGATCTCAACGTTGGTGCACGCATTGCGACAAATGATACATCGAGCGCAACCTGAGGATGGCATCGCCGACGCTGAAAGGCTAGGGTGGCGGCGGAAAGCTCTGCCGTTTGAATCGGTCCAGCGGGCAGAACGCGAGTTTCAACGGGATGACAGACGACGTGACCCCGCCGACGACGCGCTGGCTTCTGGAACGGATCGCAGTCACGCTGAACGTCTGCCCGACCTATTTCCTGCAGAACGATCGGCTCGCAGCGACAGAGCAGGATCAGATTGACGAGCAATCCGCCGAGGCCGCCGCCTTGTTCCGGGCGATCAAGTCACCGGCACGCCGCGACGCGGTCCTGAAGCTCCTGCGCGAGATGACACGCGAGACCTGACGGCGCGCGGCGCTCGTCTCCCGGTCTCCGCGCCGGCCTCATGCCGCCACGAGGAGCGCGGCCCCGGCCACCCCCGAGAGGACGAGGCGCATCCGGCCGAGCCAGAGCGGAACGAGGCCGCGGCGGGGCAGATCCTGATCGATCAGCCCCCAGGCGAGAACCAGGGCGCCGAGGATGCGCAGATCCCAGGGTGCAGGCGCCGCCATTGCCGCCCAGGCCACCAGGGACGGCACGATGGCCACGAGATAGTCGCCGTTGCCGGCATTGCGCGCCGCGGCCGCGCCCCAGCGGATCCCGCCCAGGAACGAGGCGATCACCGCACCGTAGGCGGAGAGGATGGTGCGCGGCGACAGGCCGATGCTGCTCAGGCCGCCATCGGTACCGGAGACCGCGAGGGCCGCAAATCCCAGGAAGGGAATGAGGCCGGCAATGCCGAGGACGATGGCGCTCAGCGGGACAGAGTTCCGGTGCGCCATCCATCCTCCGGGCATCGGCAAGGGTTGGCGACCCGCGCGATCCGACCGCGGTCGATGCCGCCCCGCCGGAGCGTTCCCGCATCGCGGCACGGCGGTCAAGGTCGGCGCGGCTGCGGCGCCGGCTTCAGGAAAGCCGTCAGCCCCGGCGGGGCGAGGCCGTGGACGGCACCGCGCTGGGCAAAGGCGCCCCGAGCAGCGACATCGGCGGGCTGGCGGGAGCCTTCGACGCCGGCGGCTCGTTCACCGCCGCGTCAATCTTTCGCGGCTTGAAGTTGGCCGCGAGGCTCTTCGCGCTGGCGAGATCGGCGGGACTCAGCTTGTTGGCCACGTCGTCGCGCTTCTTGCCGGCATCGTCGTCGCCCTGGCTCGCCGCGGCCGAGAACCACGCGTAGGATTGGATCAGGTCCTGCGTCAGGCCGAGGCCGCGGGCATAGAGAACGCCGAGATTGTACTGGCTGTCGCGGACGCCGAATTCGGCTCCCGGCGGAACCACGAGCCGCGAC
>NZ_BACT01000076.1:0-10519 GCF_000333255.1 Methylobacterium sp. B1
CGGGGGCCGTGCTTGGCCTCGAGCGTCCGCGCGAGGTTGACGAAGGCCGCCGCACCCATGAAGTCGATGTACGACAAGGCCCCTCCGGTGAACGGCGCGAAGCCGAACCCGAGGATCGAGCCGACATCGGCCTCGCGCGGGTCGGTAACCACGCCCTCGCCGACGGTGCGTGCGGCCTCCAGCGCCTGCACCACCAGAAGCCGCTGCTTCAGCTCGGTGAAGTCGACGGCGTCCGGGTCGAGGCGGTTCGGCTGCAGGTCCTTCAGGCCGGGCCAGAGACGCTTGGGCGCGCCTTCGGGGTAGTCGTAGAAGCCCTTGCGGTTCTTGCGACCGAGCCGGCCCTGCTTCTCGACCATCTCGGACAGGATCGCCTTCTGCGCCGGGTCCACGGCGCCCTGCCCCACCTGCGCCTCGGTGGCCTTGGCGATCTTGAGCACGAGGTCGAGGGCGACCTCGTCGTTGAGCGACAGCGGCCCGACCGGCATGCCCGCCTGCCGGCCGGCGCTCTCGATCATGGCCGGCGGAACGCCCTCGGCGAGCATCTTGTGCCCTTCGAGGATGTAGGCGCCGACGCAGCGGTTGGCGAAGAAGCCGCGGGCATCGTTCACGACGATCGGGGTCTTCTTGATCAGGCGCACGTAATCGAGGGCCGCGGCGAGCGCCGCATCCCCGGTCGCCTCGCCCTTGATGATCTCGACGAGCATCATCTTCTCCACGGGGGAGAAGAAGTGGATGCCGACGAATTGCGCCGGCCGCTGCGAGGTCCTGGCCAGCCCGGTGATCGGCAGGGTCGAGGTGTTGGAGGCGAAGATCGCGTCGGGGCGGATCACCGCCTCGACCTTCTGGATCACCTCGGCCTTCACCTGCGGATCCTCGAACACCGCCTCGATCACGAGGTCGCAATCGGCGAGCGCGCCGTAATCGGCCGTAGCCTGGATGCGGCCGAGAAGCGCGTCGCGATCGGCGGTCTTGGCGCGGCCCTTGTTGATCTGGCCGGTGATGAGGGTGTGGGCGTAGGCCTTGCCCTTCTCGGCGGCCTCGACCGACTGGTCGACGAGCACCACCTCGAGGCCCGCCTGCGCGGTGACGTAGGCCACGCCCGCGCCCATGAAGCCGGCTCCGATCACGCCGACCCGGCGCAGGTTGGCGGCCGGCACGTCCTTCGGTCGCCGCGCGCCCTTGTTCAGCTCGCCCATGGAGATGAACAGCGTGCGGATCATCGCCGCCGCCTCGGTGGAGCGCAGGATGTGGGCGAAGTATCGGCTCTCGACCCGCAGGGCGAGGTCCATCGGCAGCTGCAGACCCTCGTAGACGGAGGCCAGGATCGCCTTGGCGGCCGGGTAATTGTCGTGGGTCTCGCGGCGGTAGATGGCGTTGGCCGGCGGCCAGATCATCATGCCGGCGGGGGAGTAGACCTTTCCGGACGGGGCCTTGAACTTCGGCACATCCCAGGGCGCCACCGCCGAGCCGCCCTCACGGATCCAGGCCTTGGCGCGCTCGACGATCTCGGCCTGGGGCGCCACCGCGTGGATCAGCCCCATGCCCTTGGCCATGGGCGCGCGGATCTGCTCGCCCTTGAACAGCATCTGGAGGGCGTCGCCGGTCTGCATCAGGCGGGCGACGCGCTGCGTGCCGCCGCCGCCCGGGAACAGGCCGACCTTGATCTCCGGCAGGCCGACCCGGGTCTTCCCGTCGTCGGAGGCGATCCGGTGGTGGCAGGACAAAGCCAGCTCGAAGGCGCCGCCCAGGCACAGGCCCTGGATCGCCGCCGCGAAGGGCTTCCCGCAGGTCTCCAGCCGCCGGAACAGCAGCGACAGGCGCCGGGACGCCTCGAAGAAGTGGCGCATCGCCACCTCTTCGCCCTGCTCGGCCTTGAGCTGCTCGTAGGCCCGACCGAGTCCCTGGAGCATGGTGAGGTCGGCACCGCCGGAAAAATTGTCCTTGCCGGTGGCGATGACGCAGCCCTTCAGGGCCGGATCGGAGGCAACCCGCTCGATGATCTGCTCGAGCTGGTCCATCACCCCCTCGGTGATCACGTTCATCGAGCGGCCGGGCATATCCCAGGTCGCCAGGGCGATGCCGTCGGCATCGGTCTCGAAGCGGAAATCGGTCAGCGTCACGGTGCCGTCCTCCCTGGGTTGCGCCAATGATCCACCGGCGAGCTTGCATTAAGGTTGTGTTGAGCGCCGACGCTCATGGTGGCGGCGTCGGCGAGAAGAACCGAAAGCTGCACATGACGAAGGACTCCGGCTGCCGCGCCTGTCGCGCCGGCACCACGCTCGACTTCGATTTCACGATGGCGTTCCAGCCGATCCTCGATCTCGCAGACGACTCCGTCTGGGCCTACGAGGCGCTGGTGCGCGGCCCGAATGGGGAATCCGCCTATACGATCCTCGACCAGGTGACCGACGAAACGCGATACCAGTTCGATCAGGCCGCCCGCGTCAAGGCGATCGAGCTCGCCGGGGCGCTGTTTCCCCGCGACAGCACCACGCGTCTCTCGATCAACTTCATGCCGAACGCGGTCTATGAGCCGAATGCCTGCATCCGCGCCTCGCTGGAGGCCGCGCGACGCATCGATTTCGCCCATCAACGCATCATGTTCGAGTTCACCGAGCAGGAACGCTTCCGGGACATCGGGCACGTGAAGGACATCGTCGCCGCCTATCGGAAGCAGGGATTCCTGACGGCCCTCGACGATTTCGGCGCCGGCTTCGCGGGGCTGAGCCTGCTCGCCAACTTCCGTCCCGATCTGATCAAGATCGACATGGACGTTCTGCGCGGCCTCGACGGCGACGCCGGACGGTACGCCATCGTGTCGGGTGTGGTCGGCATCGCCCGCGCCCTCGGCGTGACGGTGCTCGCCGAGGGCGTCGAGACCGCTGCCGAACTCTCCGCCCTGCGCAGTATCGGGATCACGCTCGTGCAAGGCTACCACTTCGCCAAGCCCCTTCTGAAAGCGCTCCCCCCGGTCGCGGGCTTCGCGCCCGTGACAGCCGCGCGCGCCGCCTGAGATCGGCCTCACGCGCGCGGCCACCCATCGGCTATTTCGGAGCCGGAGCGGGCGCCGCGGCCGGCGGCACGGGCGGCATCGGCGCCGCGCCGGGCTTGGGTGTGTTGTCGGTCGCCGCGGCCACCGCCAGCATGTTCAGCAGCTTGGTGACGGAGTTCTGCGAGATCGCGGTCACCGAGGAGTTCGGATCGGCGTTCATCGTCTGGAACTTGAGGTATGTCGGGTCCGAGTAGATCTCATCGAGATGCTTCAGTTCGGTGAGGCTGAATTTCTCGGCGTAGTCCTTCGACAGCCCCTCGACCATGAGGGCGCGCTGCTTGTCGAACTCGGTCAGGAGTTCCTTGCGCACGGCCTCGGCGCGCGCCTCCGGCATTGCCGCCACGGTCTTCTCGAGGGCGACGTTGAACCCGGTCTGAAGGTTCTTGATCAGGGTCTTGTTGACGAGGGTGGTGGCCGCGGCCACGCGGTCCGCCGCATCATCGGCGCGCGCAGCGACCGGCAGGCTCAGGGTGACGCCTAGACAGAGCGTCGCAAACAGGCGGTTCAAGGGCTTGTCTCCCGTTGTTTTATCGTCCGGCCCAGAGACGGGCCGAGCGTCGACCGCGCCTCTAGCAGCGTTCCCGGACTTTGGGGAGCGGCGGCACGCCGCTCCCGTGCACGCGATGGCTCACACCCGCTCGATGATGGTGGCGGTTCCCATGCCGGCGCCGATGCACAGGGTGATCAGCGCCCGCTCCTTGCCGGTCCGCTCCAGCTCGTCGAGGGCCGTGCCGAGGATCATCGCGCCGGTGGCGCCCAGAGGGTGGCCGAGGGCGATGGCGCCGCCGTTCACGTTGACGGCCTCCGGATCGAGGTCGAAGGCTTGGCAGAAGCGCAGGACCACCGCCGCGAAAGCCTCGTTGACCTCGAACAGGTCGATATCCGACAGGCTCAGGCCAGTCTTCGCCAGGATCTTGCGGGTGACATCCACCGGCCCGGTGAGCATCAGGGCCGGGTCCGAGCCGATATTGGCGAAGGCCCGGATCCGGCCGCGCGGGCGCAGGCCCGCGGCCTCGCCGGCCGCCCGGGAGCCGATCAGCACGGCGGCCGCACCGTCGACGATGCCGGAGGAATTGCCGGCATGATGGACGTGATCCACGCTCTCCACGTCCGGATGCGCGTCCGTCGCCACGGCGTCGAAGCCGCCCATCTGGCCCATCTGCACGAACGACGCCTTCAGGGCGGCCAGCGACTGCATGTCGGTGCCCGGGCGCATATGTTCGTCGCGGTCGAGCAGGGTGATGCCGTTCACGTCGCGGACCGGAACGACGGACCGGTCGAACAGGCCGTCTTCCCAGGACTTCGCCGCGCGCGCCTGCGAGCGGACCGCGTAGGCGTCGCACGCGTCGCGGGTGAAGCCGTACTTGGTGGCGATCAGGTCGGCCGAGATTCCCTGCGGCATGAAATAGGACTTGATGGCGATCGCCGGATCCACCGGCCAGGCGCCGCCCGAGGCGCCGATGCCGATGCGGCTCATCGATTCCACGCCGCCGCCCACCGCCATCTCGTGCTGACCGCTCATGACCTGTGCGGCGGCGAAGTTCACCGCGTCGAGGCCCGAGGCGCAGAAACGGTTGATCTGCACACCCGGAACATGCGCGCCGTAATCGGCCACCAGGGCCGCGGCCCGGGCGATGTCGCCGCCCGCCTCCCCGACCGGATCGACGCAGCCCAGAATCACGTCGTCGACGAGGGCCGTGTCGAGCCCGTTGCGGACCTTGAGGGCGCGCAGCGCCGTCTCGGCCAGCCGGAGCGCGGTCACTTCGTGGAGGGCGCCGTCCGCCTTGCCGCGACCGCGCGGCGTGCGAACGTGGTCGTAGATGAAGGCGTCCGTCATCAGCACTCCCCGGGGCGTTGATTGTCGCCGGTCGACGACGCGGCCTTACAGGGCCGTCTCCATTCGCGCCAGTCTGCCACGGGGCGCGCGCCCCCGGCCAGTCCTGGAGGGAGGGACCGGCAGAGGGCGCGTGGCATCGGTGTCTGATGGGGCGCTGCTGGTCCGGACGCCTTCCCGATCAGGCCACGGGGGACGGTCCCGCGGCCGATCCGGAGCGAATCTGCTCGGTCGAGAGGAGGTTCGTCCGGGACGTCATGCAGGTTCGACTAGTCCTGAAGCATCCGCTTCAGGAGCTCGACTTCATCGCCGAGCACCGCGTCTTCGCCGATCTGCTTCTCGATCTTGCGCACGGCGTGCAGCACCGTGGTGTGGTCGCGGCCACCGAAGCGGCGGCCGATCTCCGGCAGGGAGCGCAGAGTCAGGACCTTCGACAGATACATGGCGATCTGACGCGGCTTCACCACCGCGGCGGTGCGCCGTTCCGACAGGATGTCGGACCGTGAGACGTTGTAGCGCGAGGCGACCAGCTTTTGGATGTCCTCGATCTTGATGCGCTTCGGCTCGCGATTCTTCACGAGGTCGCGGATCGCGCTCTCGGCGGTCTCCATCGTCACGGCGGTGCCCGTGAGCGTCGCGTGGGCCAGCAGGCGGTTCACCGCACCTTCGAGGTCGCGGCCGTTGGCGGTGATCGCCCGGGCTACGTAGGTTGCCACCTGGGGCGAGACGTCGAAGCCCGGATGTGCGGCCCGGACCGCGGAAAGCCGCGCCGACAGGATCGAGACCCGCAGGGCTTCGTCGAGGGCGGTGATCTCGACGACGAGGCCGCCGCCCAGGCGCGAGCGCACGCGCTCGTCCAGAGCCTCAAGCTCGGTCGGCGGCCGGTCGGACGCGACCACGACCTGGCGGCCGGCATCGATGAGCGCGTTGATCGTGTGGCCGAACTCGGCCTGGATCGACTTGCCCTGGATGAACTGGACATCGTCGAGGATCAGAAGGTCGATGCCCCGCAGGCGCTCCTTGTAGGCGAGCGCCGACTGGGTCTTCAGGGCATTGACGAAGCCGTACATGAACCGGTCGGCGGTCAGGTAGATCACCCGGCGGCCGGCCTCGCGGGCGGCGTGGCCGATGCCGTGCAGCAGGTGGGTCTTGCCCAGCCCGACGCCGGCATGGAGATAGAGCGGATTGTAGAGGGCGCCCTCCCCCTGGTGGTTGGCGACCCGCTCGGCGGCGGCATGCGCCAGGGCATTGGAGCGCCCGATCACGAAGCTCGCGAAGGTCAGCCGCGCGTCGAGGGGCGTGCCGCTGAGGTCGCCTCCGGCGTCGGCATTGCGCGCCTCGGCTGCGGGCGCAACGGCGGCGATCGGGATCGGCGCGCTCGTGGCGTGAAGGCGGGCGAGCGGACCGCTGGCCGGGCCCGGCTTGGCGACGCCGGCGGCGACAGGACGGGCCGGGGCCCCGGTGCCGCGGACGCCGACCTCGATCCGCGCGATCTCCTCTACCTCGGCCTTGAACGTGTTCAGGACGCGGTCGAGGTAATGCGATTCGATCCAGCTCTTGAGGAAGCGGGTCGGTACGGTCAGCCGGGCCGTTCCGCCGGCGACGGCCTCCAGCTCAAGGCGGGCGAACCAGCTCGCGAACACATCCTCGCCGAGTTCGGCCCGCAGCCGACGCTTCACCCGGGCCCAGGCAGACCCGTAATCCACAGTGCCGCCGCCGCTGCGGCCCCCGTCGTCGTCACTCGCCACCGTTCCGTCGACACGCATCACTGGCTCTCCCGACGCGGCCCGCGGAAGTCCGCAGTCCGCGCGTACGCACGATTTACGCCCTCAGCGTCCCGCAAGAACCGGCGGGACAGAGTCCCCTGGACGGAGTCAACCCCACCGCGAGGAACTTTTGCCGATTGGGAGAGCCTATCAACAATTACCTACGGTTCCTTTAACAGTGGGACTTGTGGGGACGGCGTGGATTCCCATTCGGAAGTGTTCCCGGCACGGCTGAACACGGACGCTAGAGTCTTGGCGAATCAGATTGATTCGCTTGAGTCCCGAAATCGTCGTGTTTTGCTTGCCCGGTGTCAGTTTCTGTTAAGCTACACGCCGTTTCCGGACTCTGCAATCGCGTTGATTCTTGGATAGGGTTAACGGTTTCGGCGGGCGCACGCAGCCGGCATCGAGCCATCGCGCCCGGAAAGCGCGCACGAAAAAGCCCGGCGCGAAGGCCGGGCTTGAAACCGTCTCGGTGGTGCGTGGGCGTTAGGCGGCCAGCGCCTTCACACGGGCGGCGAGGCGCGAGACCTTCCGCGAGGCGTTGTTCTTGTGAACGATGCCGTGCTGGGCGGCGCGCATCATCTCGGGCTCGGCAGCGCGGAGGGCGGCGAGCGCGTCCTGCTGGTTGCCGGTGGCGATGGCCTCCTCGACCTTGCGGACGAAGGTCCGCATGCGCGAGCGGCGCGAGCGGTTGATCGCCGTGCGCTTGGCGATCTTGCGGGTCATCTTCTTGGCCGAAGCGGTGTTGGCCATGTAAGTCCTCGTGTTTCTCGTCGGGCGATGCCGACGGGCCGGCTTGGCCGGAAATCGGTCGTCGCGTCAGGTTGTCTGGCGATGGCCGAGACGCAGCGCGCGCGAAAGCGCGGCCTCTCGGCGAAGCGGCTTCTATAGTGAGGGGGGCGCCGCGCGTCAACGCGCCCGGAGCCAAATCCGGTCGCCGGCTTCGGCCACAGCCGAGGACCCGGACAGCATTCGACCGGCCCGACCGAAGACATCGGAACGAAGAAGCCGGCACTGCTGGCGCAACGATGAGTGCTGGCCGCGTTGCGCAAGAGAGCTTCGGCTATTCCGGCCAACGCAGCGCCGCCGCCGCCGCCAGCGTTCCGACCACGGCAGCGATCAATGTCAGTGCTCCGATCACGGCCAGCGGCACGAGGAACGGCACCGTCCCCCCGCTCGCCGCCTGCGCGGCCGAGACGCCGAAGATCAGCGTCGGGATCATTAGAGGCAGAACCAGCACGGCGAGGATCAGTCCGCCCCGCCGGATCGAGGCCGTAAGCGCGGCGCCCACCGCACCGATGAAGCTGAGAGCCGGCGTGCCGGCGAGCAGCGTCAGCGCGGAAGCGCCCATGGCGGTACCGTCGAGGGCCACCAGCAGGCCGAACAGCGGCGCGGCGAGCGCGAGCGGCAGGCCGGTGGTCAGCCAATGGGCCGTCACCTTGGCGAGCACCACCAGTTCGAGGGGCACCGGCGCGGCGGTCATCAGGTCGAGGGAACCGTCCTCCTCGTCGGCCTGGAACAGGCGGTCGAGGCCGATCAGGGTCGACAGCACCGCGGCCAGCCACAGGATCGCGGGACCGATCCGCGACAGCAGATTCAGGTCCGGCCCGAGCGCGAAGGGGACCAGGGCGACGATCATCAGGAAGAAGACCAGCGACAGGGCACCGGAGCCGCCGACCCGGCCGGCGAGGCGCAGGTCGCGGGCGATGAGGGCGAGGACCGCGCGGATCATGCCCAATCCTCGGGGACGTCGGCCACGGGCGCCGCGGCGGAAGCCTCGATGCGCAGTTCCGCCGCGCCGGCGAGGCCGAGGGATTGGTGGGTGGCGGCGATCACGAGGCCACCCCCGGCCCGATGTCCTTCCATCAGTTCGGCGAGCACCGCCTGCGAGGCCGTATCGAGGGCTGCGGTGGGCTCGTCCAGGAGCCAGAGCGGCCGGGCGCAGACGAGGAGCCGCGCCAGGGCCACACGCCGCCGCTGTCCCGCGGAGAGATAGGCCACCGGCAGATCGTGGGCATGACCGAGGCCGAGCCGCTCCAGCGCGTCGCGCGGATCCAGGCGCGGCGCACCCAGGAGCCGCTGCGCGAACAGGAGGTTCTCGCCCGCCGTGAGGGCACTCTTCAATCCGTCGCGATGGCCGACGGCATGCAGGCATTCGGGCAGGCTCGCTTCCCCGACCTCGGCGACGGCGATCCGCCCGGCATCGGCCCGCAACCGGCCCGACAGGATGGCGAGCAGGCTCGATTTGCCCGCGCCGTTCCGCCCGGTGATCGCCAGGGCATCGCCGGGTCCGAGGGCGAAGGACAGGTTGGAGAAGATGCGGCGGCCGGAGCGGCGGCAGGCCAGATTGTCCACGCTGAGCCGCACCCGATACCCCGCCCTCGTCCCGCTGCCGCGCAGCCGCTCCGCGAACCGCCGACTCCATGCCCGATTGCGCCGCGGAACGGAACCGCACGGCCCAGCTGAGCTTTCGTTCTGCAACGGAGGATTGCCCATGGCCGAGGCGAGAAACCCGAGCGAGTCCGAGGTGGCCGCGACGCCCGATGCGGTGGCCGGCCGCGCCAAGGTCGAGGCGCGCATGGCGCAATGCACCCCCGAGGAGCAGGCGGCGTTCTGGGAGGCGGTCGGCCGATGCTTCGGCGGCGGCAAGCCTCCAGAGATGAAGTCGGCCTCCGGCTGATCAGACTCCCTTGCGGGTCAGGGCCCGCAGGGCACCGCGAAACGTCCGCACATCCTGCTCGGTCAGGCTCATGCGGTGGAGCATGTCGCGCATGTTGCGGGCGATGATCTCCTTCTTCTCCGGCGGATAGAAGCCCGCCGCGTCGAGCGCGGCCTCAAGGCTTCCGAACAGGGCGACCAGCGCCTCGCGGGTCGCCGGCGGCGAGAGAAGCTCGCCCGAGAAGGGCAGCTGGGCCCGGCCGCTCGCCTGCCGCCACGCGTAGCCGACAAGCAGCACCGCCTGCGCGAGGTTGAGCGACGGAAAATCCGGTGAGACCGGGAAGGTGATGATCGCGTCGGCGAGCGACACCTCGTCGTTGGTGAGCCCGACCCGCTCGCGGCCGAACATCACCGCGGTGCGCTGGCCTTCCCGCGCGACGAGTTCGCCCATGGCCTCCTCGGGGGCGAAGACCCGCTTCATCTGCCCGCGCTCCCGCGCCGTGGTCGCCAGCACGTACCGGCAATCGGCGATGGCTTCGGCGACGCTGCCGAAGATCGTCGCCCGGTCCAGGACATGCGTCGCACCGGAGGCCGCCTCGCGCACCCCCTTCTTGGGCCAGCCGTTCTTCGGATTGACGAGCCGCAGCTCCGACAAGCCGAAATTCGCCATGGCGCGCGCCGTCATGCCGATATTCTCGGCGAGCTGCGGCTCCACCAGGATCACGGCCGGGGCGATCCCCGGCGGGAGTTCGGTGACCTTCCTCGGGGCGTCGCCCGGCACGTCTCGGCTCGTCATGCGGGCCGTCTGACACGGGCAGCCCCGCGCCGTCGAGGGTCGGGTGACGAAGCCGGCCGGATGACAGTGCGCGCCTTCCGTCGCCGGGTGGCCCGCGCTATGTCGCGGGGCGATTCCGGCCTGGGGCGCCCCACAGGGCACTCGGGTCGACGACCGCACGGCCCTTGCATGCCGTGCGCGGGGACAACGCGGGAAGGCATCGGTCCATGGCGAAGATCAAGGTAGCGAACCCCGTCGTCGAGCTCGACGGCGACGAGATGACCCGGATCATCTGGGCCGAGATCAAGAACAAGCTGATCCACCCCTATCTCAATGTCGATCTCGAATACTACGACCTCGGCGTCGAGCACCGCGACGCCACCAACGACAAGGTCACGGTCGACGCCGCCGAAGCGATCAAGCGCCACGGC
>NZ_BACT01000075.1:0-2592 GCF_000333255.1 Methylobacterium sp. B1
TGGACAGGCACAGCGACACCGTGTCGACATGCGCGGCGAGATCCGCCGGCGCGACGCCGAGATGCGTCGCCGCATTGAACAGGCGCGCCCCATCGAGATGGACCGGGATGCCGCGCGCCCGGGCGAGGTTTGCGACCGCCGTCATATGGGCCGGCGGCAGCACGGTGCCCCCGGCGGCATTGTGCGAGGTCTCCAGCGCGATCATGGCCGTCCGGAGCGGGCTGGCATTCGGGATGAGGGCGTCCTCCAGCCGGTCGAGGTCCATGGCGCCGTCCGTGCCGGCGACCCCGTACAGGAAGGCACCGGTCAGGGTCGCGGCGCCGCGCTCGGTGTTGAGCATGTGGGCCTGGTCTTCGAGCAGGATATGCTCGCTGCGCTGGACCTGGGCAAGGATCGCCAGCAGATTGCCCATCGTGCAGCTCGGCACGAACAGGCCGGCCGCCTTGCCGAGCATGGCGGCGGCGGTCTCCTCCAGCGCGCGGGCGGTCGGGTCGGCATCGAGCCCGTCATCGCCCAGCGGTGCCGTCCGCATCCGCGCGTACATCGCCTCGGTCGGCCGCGTGACGGTGTCGCTTCGCAGGTCGACGACGGACGGCGCGTCCGCCGTATGGGTCAGATCGTCTCGCATCTTGGACTCGCCGGCCACCCTATCGGTACGCGGCCTCGTCGCCGGAATCGGTCGGGTGAGCCAGGGCCCGCTTGAGCACGTCGCTCATCGGCAACTCCAGGTTTATACCCTTCGGCGGGATCGGCTGCTCGAAATACCTGCCGTAGAGGCGGGCAACGGTGCCGTCCTGAATCAGCTCGATCACCGCCTTGTCGACGGCCGCCTTGAAGGCCGGGTCGTCCTTCGGCTCCAGGATCCCGTAGGGCGCGAATTCCAGGCCCTTGGTGCCGATCTTGTAATCTGCGGGCCGCTTGGCGCCGGCCACCGTGGCGTGGGCCAGGGCGTCGTCGTTGATGGCGCCCGCCGCGCGGCCGGTCTCGAGGAGCAGGAACACCTCCGCGGTGTCCTTGGCCGGCATCACCTGGATGTCGAGCTTGTCGCGGACGTTGATCCGGGTGGCGACGCGCTGGGTCTCGCCGCCGGCCTGCGCCGAGATGGCCTTGCCGCGGAACGAGGCGATGTCGTCCACATCCACCGGCGTATCCTTCTTGGCCACCAGCACCACCTGCGCCACGAAGGTGGTCGGCGCGAAGGAGACCAGCTTGTGCCGCTCGGGCAGGTTGCTGGCGGTGCCGCATTCCAGGTCGATCGTGCCGTTGTTGATCAGCGGGATCCGGGTCGCCGACATCACCGGCACGTGGCGCACCTCGAGCTTCGGCAGGCCGAGGGCGGCCTTGAGCTTCTGCGCGACGTGCTCGCATATCTCCAGCGAATAGCCCACCGGCTTGGCGTTCTGGTCGAGGAAGCCGAAGGGCGGCGACGCGTCCGGGAAGCCGAGGCTGATCTGTCCGGTCGTGCGGATCTTGTCGAGGCGCCCCTCCGCGGCCGACGGCGCGGCGAGCCCGGCCCAGCACAGAGTGGCCAATAGAAGCGGCAGCGTCCTCGACACGATCCGAACCCCCTCGCTATGTCTGAACCGGTTCAGCGCCGGGCCGTCCGCCAGGGAGTCGGCCCGAAGCTTTGCCGTGCGATCCTAGGAGCGGCCGCGCGCGGGCGTCCAATGCCGATTCACCTGCCGAGCATACGGATCTGATATGGCCGAGCGGCGTATGACCTTCCGGCACATCGAGGCCTTCCGGGCCGTTGTGGCCACCGGGTCCATGACCGAGGCGAGCCGCCGGCTCCACACCTCGCAGCCGCAGGTGAGCCGGCTGATCGCCCAGCTGGAGGCGATCACGGGCCTGCCCCTGTTCGATCGGAGCGGGAGTCGGGTCGTACCGTCCCTCGACGGCACGCGGTTTCACGCTGAGGTCGAGCGCGCCTTCGTGGGGCTGACCAGCCTCGAATCCGCGGCCGCACGGATCCGCGCCTTCGGGGCGGAGCGGCTGCGGGTGGCCGCGATGCCGCGGCTGGCGGGCGGGCTCCTGGCGCGGGCGGTCGTGCGCTTCCGCGCCGCGCATCCGGACGTGATCGTGGCGATCCATTCCGGCGACGACGAGACCGTGAATCACTGGCTCGCCACCGGCTTCTGCGACGCCGCGCTGACGATGCTGTACGGCGACGCCCCGGACGCGCATCGCGAACATGTCGAGACGCGTGCCTGCGTCGCCGTCCTGCCGCAGGACCATCCCCTTGCCGCGCAGGCTCTTCTAACCCCTGCGGATTTTTTCGGCGTACCCTTCGTCGCCTCCTCGCTCGGGAGCGCCCTGCGCAACCGGACCGAGGCGATCTTCGCAGCGGCCGGGATCACCCTGACCATCACCGCCGAGGCCGGCCTCGGTGCATCGATCTGCACCCTCGTCTCGGCCGGGCTCGGGGTCAGCGTGATGAACCCGCTGGCCGCCTACGAGGAGGCGAAGGTCTCGCCGATCGCGATCCGTCCCTTCGCCCCCGCCCTCCCGGTGCATTTCGCCCTTCTGTTCCCGCCCGACCATGCCCGTGGACGGCGGATGCGGGCTTTCGGCGCCTGCGCGCGGGCGGTGCTG
>NZ_BACT01000074.1:0-2552 GCF_000333255.1 Methylobacterium sp. B1
GATCCACCGACTTGAACAACGTTGACGGTGTCGTCGATCTTGTGGCCGAGACCAAGCGTCCGTTCCGTCCGGTCGAGGGTGTAGACGATGCCGTTGCGGTCCGGGTGGGTGAAGAGTTTCCTCATCTTCCCGTCCTTGCCTTTCGGTCGGACAGCATCATCACGTTGACGCCGGCATAGTCCCACTCGTCGTGCGGGGTCTTCTGGTAGCCGAATTTCGCCTCGCCGGTGTCGGCGTCGCGGCCGAAGATCGTCATCGTCCACTTGTTGTCGCCGGGACGCATGGTCTCGTTCCACGGCGCCGGGTTCCAGTACGTGCCGGCCTCACCGGCCGCGACCTGCTGGTCCCACGACCAGGTCGCGGGCTCGGATTTGAACAGCCAGTACGCCATCGCTGAAGGTCCCGCGGACCGCCCGGCCGGGCGGCATGCCCCGCCATAGCCCAGCTTCGGCCTCCGGGAACAGGCCAGCGCCGCGTCCGTCGCGCTCGGCGCGCTCGGCGCGCTCGGCGCGCTCGGCGCACCGAGGGCCGGCGCATGAGACGTCGTTAAAGATCAGTAAAATCTCGCTTATCGAGGGATGCTGTTGGCTGAATATTAAATTCTGGATGCCAAACGTGGCATAAGAGCATCTCTTAATAATCTCCGGTTGCATACATGCTGTCACTGGTCGGCTGCTTCGCCGGAGAGCACAACTTCTGGCTGGTGGTCCTGGCGGCACTCGTCTGCACGCTGGCGAGTGCGACGGCGCTGGAACTCCTCATTCATGCCGGCCGGGCCGGAGGCCGCAACCGCTACATCTGGCTCACCGTGGCCGCCGCCGCCGGCGGGTCGGGGATCTGGGCGACGCATTTCCTGGCGATGCTCGCCTTCGAGCCCGGGCTGCCGTCGGGGTACGGCGTCGGGCTGACCCTCCTCTCCTACGTCGATGCCGTGGCGATCACCGGGCTCGGCTTCGCCCTAGCCACGACCGGCCGGAGGATCCAGGCGGCGCTCGGCGGCGCCGTGGTGGGGTGCGGCATCGCGGTGATGCACTATACCGGCATGGCCGCCTTTCAGGTGCCAGGACACCTTGTGTGGAATCCCGTCCCGGTCGTGATCTCGGTCGGGCTCGCAGCGGCGTTCGGCGCCGCCGCCCTGGTGGTCGGGCTGTCGGCCACCACGGTCCGGGGCCGGTTCGGCGGCGGCGCGCTGCTGATCCTGGCGATCTGCGGCCATCATTTCACCGGCATGGCCGCCGTGACCATCCTGCCGGACCCCACCGTGGAGATCCACGCGAGCGCCATCCGCACCGCCTGGCTCGCCGCCGCGGTGGCGGCGGCGAGCTTCCTGATCCTGCTGCTCGCCGGGGCTGCCCTGGTGCTCGACCTGCGGGACCGCAAGCGTGCCGAGTTCGAGCGTGAGCGGCTGCGCAGCCTCGCCAACGCGGCGGTGGAGGGTCTCGTCGTCTGCCGCGGCGGCGAGATCGTCAGCGCCAACGAGGCCTTCGCCCGGCTCGCCGGCACCGGGGCCTCCAACCTCGTGGGCACGAACCTGGCCCTGTACCTGCCGGGCGTCGCCACCGGGGCCGGAACGGTCGACCAGCCCCTCGAGGCCGACCTCGTCCCGGCGAGCGGCGGCACGATCCCCGTGGAGGTGATCATGCGTCCCGTCGCCGAGTACGGGCGCCTGCCGCACCACGCCGTGGCGGTGCGCGACCTGCGCGCCCGGCGCCGGGCCGAGAGCGAGATCCATTACCTCGCCCACCACGACGCGCTCACGGGGCTGGCCAACCGCACGAGCTTCCACGCGCGGCTGGAGCGGGAGATCCGCGCCGCGGACGTCCAGGGCGGCCGCCTCGCCGTGTTGTGCCTGGACCTCGACCGCTTCAAGGAGGTCAACGACCTGTTCGGACACGCGGCCGGCGACGCGATGCTGCGCGATCTCGCCCTCCGGGCCGGCGGCCTCCTCGACGCGAAACAGCTGATGGCCCGGCTGGGCGGCGACGAGTTCGCCATCCTGACGCCGCAGGCGGAGGGGTCCGCCGAGCGGCTGGCCGAGCGGATCCTGTCCACCCTGGCCGCGGTGCCGGCCGCCTCCGGCCCGGTGATCGCCACCAGCATCGGCATCGCGGTCTATCCCGACGACGCCGCGGACCAGCGTGCGCTCCTGAGCCACGCCGACGCCGCCCTGTACCGGGCCAAGAACGAGGGCCGCGGCACCTTTCGGCGCTACGACGCCAGCATGGGTGCGCAGATCCGCGACCGGCGGCAGCTGGAGCACGACCTGCGCCACGCGGTGACCCGGGGGGAGCTGGAGCTCGTCTATCAGCCGCAGAGCGAGATCGACACCGGCGCGGTGACGGGCTTCGAGGCGCTGCTGCGCTGGCGCCACCCCACCCGGGGCAGCATCCCCCCGGCCGTGTTCGTGCCGATCGCCGAGGAGACCGGGGCGATCCTGGAGATCGGGGCCTGGGTGCTGCGGGAGGCCTGCCGGGCGGCGGCCGGCTGGCCGAACCCTCTGGCGATCGCCGTCAACGTCTCGGCGGTGCAGCTCCACAACCCGCATTCGTCCA
>NZ_BACT01000073.1:0-8079 GCF_000333255.1 Methylobacterium sp. B1
CGAGGAACACCTGACGCAGGACGTCGGTGGCGAAGGCACGGTGGGTCAGCTCCACCGCACCGAGGAACGGGCGCCGCTCCGGCGGCAGGAACGGATCGATCCCGCTCCACAGATCGAACCCGACGCGCACGACAGCCAGCGCGAGCAGGCTCGCGGCGCCGAGATAGAGGACGACGAGCGCGACCAGCCCGCCGAGATGCCAGGCCGCCGACCAGATGCCGGGACGAGGGGCGTCGGCCACCGCGCCGGAAGGCGACTGCGCGCTTCCGGCAACAGCCTCACCCGGAGGCTCCAAATGAGACGGCGGCGCGACACGATCGGGCTTCAAAACCGGACCGATCCCCTCTATATCTTGGGAGCCGGTCGCGAGGCCGGCTATGGCGATAAACGTTCTTCGCAATAAACCTATCGGACCCGGGGGCGGTACCCGGCGCCTCCACCCGAGCCCAGGACATGCTGCCGCAAGGCGCGTGATCTTAGCCTGGGCTTTGGCGGGGGCGAAATAGGATCGACGAGGGCGTAAAGGTTGGACTTTCGCTCGGCATGGTTCCGCCGTTATCGGGCCTTTGCAATAGTTGCCAACGACAACTTTGCTCCGGTGGCGGTGGCCGCGTAAGCGGTCCCCAATAGGTGGCCCGGGGCGAATTCGAGGCCGCCGATCCCGTCGAGGCGGCCGCCTGCATCCACGCCGCCATCGCCCGCTACACCCATCCGCTGCTGGTGGGCAGCTCCAGTCTTCAGCCGGTGCCGCCCGTGGCCGCGATGACGGCCTTCCTGCTGCGGAGCCTCGCGCCGCGGAGGCCGCTGTCGTAGCGCGACCGGACGAGATCCGGGATCGTCGCCGGCGGCATCGCGGCCGCCCCGGAGGACCCGCCTCCATGGTCCCGCTCTGACGGCCGGTCCAACGTCGGCATTCCGCCCTCCGTCCCAGAGGGGCGAAGCGGCGCGCCGGGACAGTGGCGATCGCCAGCGCGGACACCGCGCCGCCGGATGCGATGGCGGCCGGGGACGACACCTCCGTCATTCCCCGACTGCGCGCAGGCCCCGAAATCCAGAGCCCCGTCCGGTGCCCGGCTCGGCCGCGCGAGACTCCGCGTGGCCCCTTCGCTGCGATCTACTCGGAAGCCGGACCGGCCTCCGGCGCCGGCTCGGAGGCGCTCGGCTGCGGGCCGTCATAGCCCTCGATCACCAGGATCTCGGCCTCGACGCCGCCGCGCTGCTTGGCCTTGGCCGCCTGGTAAAGGTCGGAGTTCCAGCAGGCGAGGGCATCGGCATAGCTCGGGAACTCGATCACCACGTTGCGGGATCGGGCCGGCCCCATCACCGCCTCGTGGGCGCCGCCGCGCACGAGGAAGCGACCGCCGAACTTGGCGAAGGCGGCACCGTTGGCCGCCACGTATGCCTTGTAGGCCTCCGCGTCGCGGACATCGACCCGCGCGATCCAGTAGCCCTTCGTCATGCTGCGTCTCCTGCCTTGCGGAGCGAAGTGGATCCGATCGGCGCGAAGGCAATCCCGGTCCGGTTCAGGCGAGTTCCGCCACGATCGCCTGCGCCACCGCGCGGGGGTCGGCGGCGCCGGTGATCGGGCGCCCGACCACCACATGGTCGATCCCGACCTTTCGGGCATCGCCGGGGGTCATCACCCGCTTCTGGTCGCCGGCCTCGGTGCCCGCAGGGCGGATGCCCGGAGTGACGATCAGCCGGTCCGGGCCGACGATGCGCCGGACCGAGCCCGCCTCGGCAGCCGAGCAGACGAGGCCGTCGATACCGATCTCGGCGGCCTGGGCGGCGCGCTTGGCGACGAGCTCCGCCACCGGCAGGCCGTAGCCGGCCTCCGCGGCGTCGGCATCGTCGTAGGAGGTGAGCACCGTCACGGCGAGGATCTTGAGCCCCGCGCCCCGGCCGCGGACCGCCGCCCGCATGGTCTGCGGGTAGGCGTGGACGGTGAGGAAGGTGGCGCCGGAGCCCGAGGCCGAGCGCACGCCCTCCTCGACGGTGTTGCCGATGTCGTGGAGCTTCAGGTCGAGGAAGACCTTGAGGCCGCGGGCCGCCAGCCGCTCGGCCAGGGCGAGGCCGCCCGCGTAACCCAGCTGGTAGCCGATCTTGTAGAAGGTCGCGGCGTCGCCGATCCGGTCGATCAGCGCCTCGGCCGCCTGCACGCTCGGCAGGTCGAGGGCCACGATCAGGCGGTCGCGGGGGTCGGCAATCTCGGTCATCGGCGCGTCCTTCGGGGTCGCGGCAGCGATTCCGCGGAACGCCCGCGAGGTCAATGCCGGCACGGCCACTCACCCCGCCAACACCCGCGCCACCTCGGCCCGCAGCACCGGCAGCAGCTCCGCCTCGAACCAGGGCTCGCGCTTCAGCCAGCCGTTGTTGCGCCAGGACGGGTGGGGCAGGGGGAGCACCCGGGGGCGCCGGGGCTCGGCGAGGATCTCCCGCCAGCGGCGCACCGTGCCGGTGAGCCCGCCCTTCATCCGTCCGAGATGCCAGCCTTGCGCGTACTGGCCGATCACCAGGATCAGTTCGAGGTCGGGCAGGCCGGAGAACAGCTCCGCCCGCCAGCGCTCGGCGCATTCCCGGCGCGGCGGCCGGTCGCCGCCCTTGGCGTCGAGGCCGGGGAAGCACGATCCCATCGGCACGATGGCGACCCGGGCCGCGTCGTAGAACTGCGCTTCGTCGAGGCCGAGCCAGGACCGCAGCCGCACGCCCGACGGGTCGGTGAACGGCTGGCCCGTGCGGTGGGCGCGCGTGCCGGGCGCCTGGCTGGCGATGCACAGGCGGGCCGTGGCCGAGCCCTGCACGATCGGCCGGGGCTCCTGGGGCAGGGGCGGACCGTAGAGCGGGCTGTCCCGGCAGAGGCGGCAGGCGCGCAGGCGCGCGGCGGTGTCGTCGAAGGCGGGCATGCCCCGGAGATGGCGCATCGGCGCAGAAAAAAGAAACGGCGCGGTGTCGCGCCGCGCCGTCTTCAGTCGGGTCTCTTGCCTTGGGGGGAAGGCCTCTCCTCCCTACGCCGAACCGGGCCGGTGGAACGTGCGATTCCTCACGCGCCCTTCACGCCCGAGAGGTCGAGAGGCAGGGAGCGCAGGCGCCGGCCGGTGGCGGCGAAGACCGCGTTGGCGATCGACGGTCCCAGGACGGGCACGCCCGGCTCGCCGATCCCGGTGGGCGCCACCTGGCTCGGCACGATGTGAACCTCGACCGTCGGCATCTCGCTCATCCGGGTCGGCGCGTAGGCGTCGAAATTGTGCTCCTGCACCTGCCCGTCCTTGAGGGTGATGCGGTTGCGCAGCACCGCCGACAGGGCGAAGCCCACCGCACCCTCGACCTGCGCGCGGATCACGTCCGGGTTGACCGGAACGCCGACATCCACCGCCGCCACGATCCGGTTCACCCGGACCGCGTTCTCCTGAGCGGTGACGTCGGCGACCATGGCGACGTACGAGCCGAAGGATTCGTGGACCGCGACCCCGAGGCCGCGGCCCGGATCCTGCGGCTTGGCGCTCCATCCGGCCTTCTCGGCGGCGAGCTTCAGCACGCCGGACAGCCGCGGCGCCTGGGTCAGGAGGGAGAGCCGGTAGGCCACCGGATCGACGTTGGCGGCATGGGCCAGCTCGTCGATCATCACCTCCATCACGTGGGCCGTGTGGGTGTGGCCGACCGAGCGCCACCAGAGCACCGGCACGCCCTCGCGGCCGTTATGGACGCCGAACCGGTAGGCCGGCAGCGCGTAGGGCGTGTCGGAGGCGCCCTCCACGGTGGTGGAATCGATCCCGTTCTTGACGATCATCGCCTCGAAGGGCGAGCCGATCATGATCGACTTGCCGACCATGACGTGGTCCCAGCCGACCACCGCGCCCTTGGCGTCGATGCCGGCCCGGACCTTGTGCAGCACGGTCGGGCGGTAATAGCCGCCGGCCATGTCGTCCTCGCGGGTCCAGACGAGGTGCACGGGGGCCTTCTCGCCCGACGCCTTCAGAACCGTCGCGGCTTCGGCGAGGTAGTCGGCGGTGGGGGTCGCCCGGCGGCCGAAGGAGCCGCCGGCCCAGTTGCTGTGGAGGCGCACCCGGTCGGGCGTCACCCCGAGGATCGCCGCCATCGTCGCCTGCTCGACGGTCTGGAACTGGAAGCCCGCGTAGACGTCGTAGCCGCCGTCGGCCGCCCGCTCGATCGTGGCGTTCAAGGGCTCCATCGCCGCATGGGCGAGGTAGGGGAAGGTGAACTCGGCCTCGACGACCTTGGCGGCCCCTCTCAGCGCCGCCTGCGGGTCGCCGCGCTCGGAGGCCGTGAGGCCGGGGCCCTTGGCCCGCTCACGGTACTCCGCGAGGATCGCGTCGGACGAGCGGGTCTCGGCGGTGCTGTCGTCCCAGGCGACGGTAAGCGCCTCGCGGCCCTTCATGGCCGACCACGTGTCGCGGGCGATCACCGCCACGCCGGTGGGCACCTGCACCACGTCGAGGACGCCGGCGACCTTGCGGGCGGCGGCGGCATCGAAGCTCTTCACGGTGGCGCCGAAACGCGGTGCCGGGCCACGACCGCGGTGACCTGGGTGGGCCGGCGGATGTCCAGCGAGTAGATCGCCGTGCCGTTGGTCTGGCCCACGATTCGAGGCGCGGGATCGTCTGGCCGATCAGCCGCCACTCGCTCGATCCCTGAGCCGCGGCTCGGAGGGGACCGGCAGGGAGGCGGCCGAGGCGGCGAGTTCCCCGAACCGGGCCTGCCGGCCGGAGGGCGCGTGGCGCACGATGTTGTCGGCGACCGTGATCTCCGAAACCGGCACCTTCCAGCGGAAGGCGGCTTCGGCCATCAGCATCTCGCGGGCGGCCGCGCCCGCCTTGCGCAGCTGGAACCAGGAATTGGCCACCGCGGTGGAGCCGCCGGTGCCCTGGATCGGGCCCATCAGGCTGTTGTTGTAGAGCGTCGCATCCGCGGGGGCGAATTCGGTGCGGACCTTGGACCAGTCGGCGCCGAGCTCGTCGGCCAGGATGGTGGCGAGGCCGGTCGTGTTCCCCTGGCCCATGTCGAGGTGCTTGATCACCACCGTGACGGTGTCGTCGGCGCCGATCCGCACGAAGGCGTTGGGCTGCGCCTTGACGTCGGCGAGGTTCGGGCCGGATGCCGCGCGGGCGGATTTCGGGTCGAGCCGGAACGCGACCACGAGGGCGCCGGCGCCGGCGAGCAGGCCGCGGCGGCTGGGACGGGCGGGCAGGGGATTCGGTCGACGGGCGTTCAGCATGGCGGCGAGGCTCCGGTCGGGACCGCGGGGAAGGTGAGGCGTCAGGCCGATCAGGCGAGGCTGCGCGCGGCTTCGTGAATCGCCGCGCGGATGCGCTGGTAGGTGCCGCAGCGGCAGATGTTGCCGTCCATGGCGCCGTCGATGTCGGCGTCGCTGGGCTTGGCGTTGCCCGAGAGCAGGCCGATCGCCGACATGATCTGGCCGGACTGGCAGTAGCCGCACTGGACCACGTCGAGCTTGCGCCACGCCGCCTGGACGGCCTCGGCCACCCGGCCCGACACGCCCTCGATGGTCGTCACCTGCGCGGTGCCGACATCGCCAAGCCGCGTCTGGCAGGACCGGACCGGCTGCCCGTCGAGATGGACCGTGCAGGCGCCGCACTGCGCGATGCCGCAGCCATACTTGGTGCCGGTGGCGTCGAGCCGGTCGCGCAGCACCCAGAGCAGGGGCATGTCGGGGTCGGCGTCGACCGCGTGCGTGACACCGTTGACGGTGAGATTCGGCATGGTCGGCGACCCTTTCTCGACGCGGGCATCCGGGCAGCCCGGATCACGGCGTGCGGCCTCGCACGGGTAAGCGGTCACGCACCTTTAAATAGCGAGCCCATGCCCGGACACGATGTGCGGCACCGCACTTCAATCCGGCGGCGGGCCAGCCTCGATACAGCCCCCGATGCTTAAGATTGAAGGGATGCCGGCAGCCGCTTCTTAACACATCCGCCTCATCTTTACGGCGTGCTTCCCAGCCACCGCCGCCCGTCCGCGGAATCGAGCCGAGTTTCAAGACGCGCATGCCCGATCTCACCGTCGAGATGGTCCAGCGCGGTCGCGGCCCCTCGACGGAGGAGGCGGCGCGCCGCCTCGGGGTCGCCCGGGAAATCCGCTCGGCCCGCGAGAAGCTGACCTCGCAAACCGGCCTGGAGCGGGCCTTCGACTACGAGCTGCTGCGCCACTACGCCCAGTACCGGGCCGGCGCGGGCATCCCGCTGGTGGGATTCGCGGCGGCGCTCGCCACGGCGGCGACCTTCTGGATCGCGCCGCCGGTGGCGGCGGCCTGGGCGCTCGGCGTGTTCCTGATGATCACGCTCAACACCACCTTGAGCCGGCGCTTCCTCCGCGCCGACCCGGCGACGATCCCGCTCGCCCGCTGGCGCAGGCGCTTCCTGATCGGCGAGGTGCTGCAGAGCCTGTCGTGGTCCGCGATGATCGGGCTCGGCACCACCGGCGGCTGGACCTTCGCGCTCTTCGGCCTCGTCATCGCCTCCGCCGTCACCACCATGCTGGCCGCGACGGTGCCGCTGGCCGCCATCGCCGCCCTGGTGCCGCTGGCGCTCGCCACCGTGTCCCTCGCCGCCTTCTCCCGCGGGATGGACCTGCTGATGCTGGTGGTGATGGCCGGCGGCGCGCAGGTCTTCTTCCTCGGCCTCTCCCGCCGCCTCTACACCTCGACGGTGGGCGCCCTGCGCTCCCGGGCCGAGAAGGACGCGGTGTTCGGCGAGCTGGAACAGGCCAAGGCCAATTCCGACGAGGCCCGCCGCCGGGCCGAAGAGGCCAACCTCGCCAAGTCGCGCTTCCTCGCCACCATGAGCCACGAGCTGCGGACGCCGCTCAACGCCATCCTGGGCTTCTCGGAGGTGATGAAGAACGAAGTGTTCGGCACCCACACGGCGCCGTCCTATCGGGAATACTCGCACGACATCCACGACAGCGGGATGCATCTCCTGAACCTGATCAACGAGATCCTCGACCTGTCGCGGATCGAGGCGGGGCGCTACGAACTCAACGAGGAGCCGGTGCAGCTCGCCCACGTGGTGGAGGAGTGCCGCCACATGATGGGCCTGCGGGCCAAGGCCAAGAACCAGACGTTCCACGATCTCGTGGACGGCTCGCTGCCGCGGCTCTGGGCGGACGAGCGGGCACTCCGCCAGATCGTGCTGAACCTCCTGTCGAACGCCGTGAAGTTCACGCCGCCGGGCGGCGAGATCTGGCTGAAGGTCGGCTGGACCGCGTCGGGCGGCCAATACGTCTCGGTGAAGGACAGCGGCCCGGGCATCCCGGAAGACGAACTCGGCACGGTCCTGTCCTCGTTCGGGCGCGGCTCCCTGGCGATCAAGACCGCCGAGCAGGGCTCCGGGCTGGGCCTGCCGATCGTGAAGGGCCTGGTGGAACTGCATGGCGGGCAGTTCCAGCTGTCCTCCAAGCCGCGCGAGGGCACCGAGGTGGTGGTGACGCTGCCAGCCTCCCGGGTCATGGACACGCTGCCGGCCGTCGAGGTCGAGCCGGAGGTGGTGGCCCCCGCGCGCAGTCCCCTCAACCGCGCGGCGTGACCCGCGCCGGTCGGGCCGCCCCGCTCAGTCGAGGCCGCCGAGCACACGGATCCGGGCCCATTCGGCTTCGGTCACCGGCTGCACCGACAGGCGGGAATTGTTGACCAGCACCATGTCGGCCAGGGCCGGATCGGCCTTGATCGCCTCGAGCGTCACAGGGCGGGGCAGCGCCCGCACGGCCTTGACGTCGACCATGCCGAAGCGGCCGGTCTCGTCCGTGTGATCGGGATAGTAGGGGCGGATCACCGCCACGATGCCGACCACCGCCTTGCCCTCGTTCGAGTCAGCGCTCGTGCCGCGCGCGCGATGTCGGCCTGAGTAACACTCGCACCTCTACGGGGCACCGCGTCCTCCATCGGTCTCGGATCGGTTGAGGGAAGGGGCGGGCTTGGCGGGGCTCTCAAGCATTCGACGCCTCCTTGGTGGCCGTGGACTCGGCGGGGGCGAGCCGAGCAGCTCGAGACATTCCGGCTGCGATTAGTTCGCGATCCCTGGTCTCTCGGCGGCTCAAAGGTTGGGC
>NZ_BACT01000072.1:0-3631 GCF_000333255.1 Methylobacterium sp. B1
ACCTCCTTCGCCTTCATCACCGGCTCGATCCCGCTCGCCATCGCCAGCGGCGCCGGGGCGCATGCGCGCGTCTCCATGGGGACCGTGGTGATCGGCGGCCTCGTCGTGGCGACCTTCATCACCCTGTTCATCACGCCGACCTTCTACGTCGCCTTCGAGCGGCTGTTTGGGCGCCGCGATCCGGCCGCGCCCGAGCCGTCCGGGGCCGGAGACGCGGCACTGCCGGCCGAGTAGCGGCGTTGGTCCGTCGCAGGGTCGGTGGCGCGGACATCGGCGCGGACATCGGGATCGGCGGCGGGAGGGGGCCGAAGCGCGCATGAAGACCGTCATGCCGCGCTGGCGGCTGATCCTGTCCCGAACCCTCCGCCAGGCCTGGGTTCGCGCCGCGCTCTACTGCGTCGGGGGCGTCCTGGCGGCCCTGGTGGCGTGGCGCTTCCAGTTTCACGTCGAGGAGAACTTCGCCCTCAGCGTCGGTGCCGACGCCGTCGGCAACGTCCTGAGCATCCTGGCCTCCTCGATGCTGACGGTGACGACCTTCTCGCTGACCGTGCTGGTGAACGCCCTGGGGGCCGCCTCGTCGGGCGTGACGCCGCGCGCCACGATCCTCTGGAGCGAGGACCGGCGGGCACACGACGCGCTCGCCACCTTCCTCGGGGCGTTCCTGTTCTCGGTTGTGGGGATCGTGGCCTTGTCGACCCGCCTCTACGGGCCGGGCGGGCGCCTCGTCATGCTGGGCGCGACGGTGGTGGTCATCGGCCTGATCGTCGTCACCCTCCTGCGTTGGATGCAGCAGCTCACGCGCTTCGGCCGGGTCGGCGAGACGATCCGGCTGGTCGAGCAGGCGGCGGCCCAGGCGCTGCGCTGCCGGCGCGACCAACCGCATCTCGGTGGCATCCCCCCGGATCCGGCGCACCGCCACGCGCGGCCGGTCCTCGCGGATCGGATCGGCTACATCCAGCATGTCGACCTGGCGGTGCTGACGCGGGCCCTCGGCGGCCGCGACGCGATGCTGGACGTGGCCGTGCTCCCCGGCGCCTTCGTCCACGCCGCCACGCCCCTCGCCTTCGTCGACCCGGATATGGAGGCCGCCGCCCTGGCGGCCGTCCGCCGGGCCTTCCTGATCGCCGACGATCGTGCCTGGGAGCAGGATCCGCGCTTCGGCCTGTCCGTTCTCGCGGAGATCGGATCGAAGGCGCTTCCGCCGACGGCCGCCGATTACGGGACCGCGATCGCGGTGATCGGTGCAGGCTTGCGCGTGCTCTCGGAGTGGATACCGGACCCGGACCGGCCGCCGCGCGAACCCGAGCATCCGCGCATCCGGGTCCCGGCCCTGTCGACCGACGACCTGATTGCGGATTTCTTCCATCCGCTGGCCCGTGAGGGCGGCGGGATCGTGCAGGTCGGCGTGCGGCTGCAGAAGGGCCTGGCGGCCCTGCGAAGCATGTCACCGGAGTGCTTCTCCGCCGCAGCCATGCGCGCCTCGATCCTGGTCACGGAGCATGCGGGCTTCGCCCTGCTGGTCCCGTCCGAGAAGGCCGCCGTGGAGGCCCTGACCCTGCGCTGATGCCCAAGCGGGCTCGGCCGTCTCGACCGCCGTTCGCCTCATGCGCGCAGGGTGCCGCCGAGGCGACGCGCCGGAGAAGCCTCGGCGCGGCACCGGTCATCGCCGGTTCGGAACTGCCGATGCGCTGATCCATTGGCTCACCGGACGCGGACCGACCGGCTTTCGAGGATGACTGGATTGATGATCCTGATGCACGCTCTCCCTGTCGGCTCCGCACGGACTGCCGTGCGCCGCGCGGCCATGGGGGCCTGCGCGCTGATCGCGCTCTCTGGACCGGTGCTCGCCCAATCGGCGGCGAGCCGGATCGATCAGCCGACGCCGGCCACGCTGCCCCCCGGGGTCAGCACCACGCCGGGCGGCCCTTCCCCCGCCGATCGACCGAGCGGCCCTGTCTCACCCCCGAGCGCCCTCTCTTCATCGACGGACGTCATGCGCGGGGGGAGCACCGGGACCGTATCCGGCCGGAACAAGGACGCGCGCACCAACCCGCTCGATCATCTCTCGCCGGAATACAGGCGGTAGATCGAGGGTTCCCTCGGGGGACGTCTCGGGGTCCCGAACGGCACCGGCGGTCGGATGTGCGGTCCATCGTCGGTCGCCGCACGCCGCCGATGACGGCACGGCGTTCTGGACCGGCCCCTCTGTCGGGTTCTCGTTCCGGTGTCTTTCGGCTGACATGCTTTCGCCGCCTCGCTGTGCGACGGGCTGCGCGAGCGGCATCACAGCCTCGCGGGCCGATCGCGCCCGTGGCAGCCCGAGTTTCGAGAAGCAACGATGAACACGCAGGTCGAGAAGGCGGGGGGCAGGCCTTCGAAAGGCATCGACCGGAACAAGGTGATCGCGCACTCGCTGCGGCAGTTCGCACGCCTGCCGGGCCTTCCCGACACCAAGAAGGGCGTGCGCTCGTACCAGAGTCACGTCAAAAGCGATCCCTGGCTACCGCTCCTCTTCGTCGTCTGCTTCGTCCTGCCGACCCTGGGCGGCGCGATCTTCTACGGCCTGATCGCCTCCGACCGCTTCGTGACCGAGGCACAGTTCGCGATCCGGCCGACCGTCGGGACGGCCGACAAGGCGACGCCGGACACGGTCGGCACGAATGCCGGCGTGATCAAGGCGACGGTCGCCCAGGAAACGCTCATCGCACAGGAATACATCCACAGCCGGCCGCTGGTCGAAGCCGTCGCGGCGGAGCTTCCGATCCGCGACTGGTTCGGTCGTGACAGCATCGACATGTTCTCGCGGTTCAGCCCGGAAAAGCCGGTCGAGAAGTTCCTGAAGTACTGGAAGCGCCGCGTCGACGTCGACGTCGAATCGGCGTCCGGCATCATGTCGCTGACAGTCGAGGCCTTCGACCCCGACGAGTCGCTTGCCATCACGAAGGCCGTGATGGCGGATACCGAGCGGATGTTGAACGACCTGAGCATGAGGTCCCGCCAGGACGCGCTGGACGTCAGCGCGCGTGTCCTGAAGCTCGCCGAGGAGCGGGAGGCGCAGGCCAACGCCGCATTGAACGATCTGCGCAACCGCGAGGGCGTGCTCGACGTCGTCAAGTCGAATACCGCCACCATCAAGGCGATGTCGGAGCTGCGGGACTCGCGCACCAAGCTCGCCATCCAGCTCGCCGTGCTCCAGCGGGATCTCGGCCCGCAATCCCGCAGCATCATCGACCTGAAGCAGCAGATTGCCGATCTCGATGCCAACATCGCCAAGGTTCGGCAGCAGCTGGCCGGCACAGCACCGACGGAGAAGCGGCGCCTCTCGGACGCGCTCACGCGGTTCGAAGACCTCGAGCACGAGCGCGAGAACGCCGAGAAATACCACCGCGACGTGCAACTGGCCTATGACCGGGCCCGGATCGTGGCCCAGCAACAGGTCGTGGCCCTCGTGCCGATCGTCGAACCCGTCAAGGCCGGCTCTTCCACGGAGCCGAGACGGATCCTGATGACGAGCCTCGTCACGGCCGGCGCCGCCGTGCTGTTCGCGGGCGCGATGTTCACCCGCCGGATGATCACGAGCTGACGGGGGCCCGGATCGGTTCTCGTCCGTGACGGTGGACGAGCCGATCGC
>NZ_BACT01000071.1:0-3956 GCF_000333255.1 Methylobacterium sp. B1
CACCCTGATCGTCGACCACGTAGACGATCTGCTGAGCGAGTCTGGCCGACAACGCGATCGTGGGGACCAGAAGCTTCTCCTCGGTGCCGGTCTTCACCCGGGCACGGATGAACTGACCCGGCAGGAAGCGCTCGTCGGTGTTCGGCAATAGGGCGCGCACGAGGCGACGGGCGGTGCGGGGGTCAAATCGGTTGTCGAGCTGATAGACCTTCGCGTCGCGCATGGGTTTGCCGGCCTCGTCCAGCACCTCCACGGTCACGGGGCCCTTCTGCATCGCCTCGCGCAGCGCCTCGGAATCCTCGGAGGAGAGCGCCATCTGCACGTCGATCGGGTCGAGCTGCACCACCGTGACCAGCTGCGTCTGGTTCTCGATGACGAGGTCGCCGGGGTTGACGATCGACAGGCTCGCCCGCCCGTCGAAGGGGGCATTCACCACCGCGTAGTCGAGGTTGAGGTTCTGCCGCGCGATCGCGGCCTCGGCCCCCTGGACCTGGGCGGCGGCGGAGGCGGCGTTCGACTGAAGCTGCTGGAGGCGCTGCTCGGAGGCGTAGCCCTTGTCGGCCAGCGTGTCGGTCCGGCTCACCTCGGCTTGCGCGAACTGGAGCTGCGCCTTGGCCTGCGCCTCCTGGGCCTGCGCCTGGGCGAGCGCCACCTGGAACGGACGCGGGTCGATCCGGAAGAGCACCTGCCCCTTCTTCACGTGGCCACCCGGCTCGAAGGGGCGATCGGTGACGTTGCCGGTCACCCGGGCCCGCAGGGCCGCGTCCTGCTGCGCGATGATCGTCCCCGTATAGGTGAAGCTGATCGGCACCGCCTGCGTCCGCGCCGTCATCACCGTCACGGCGATCGGCGGCTCGGCCTCAGCGGTCTCGGGCGGCCGGTCCGACCAGGGCAGGGCCGCCATCAGCACGGACGGGTCCGGTCGGCCCATCGCGAACCAGCCGCCCGCCGCCAGGACCAGCGCGGCGCCACATCCGAGTAAGCCGTACCGAATCCCCGCCCGCACGCCGCCTGCTCCCCGCTGCGGCGCGCTCGGCGCCGAACCGGACAGGGAACACGCCAAACGCGCTCGCGTTGCACGCCCGGTCCTCGCGGCCACCGACCACCGTCGAGGTCCGATGTTCGCCCGCTTCGTCGATCGGCCGGTCCTCGCGGCCGTCATCTCGGTTCTGATCACCCTGATCGGCGCGGTGGCGGGCCTGACCCTGCCGATCGCGCAGTTTCCCGAGATCGCGCCGCCGATCATCAACATCCAGGCGACCTATCCGGGCGCGAGCGCACAGCAGGCCTACGACGCCGTCACGACGCCCCTGGAACAGGAGATCAACGGCGCCCAGCACCTCCTGTACATCGCGTCGACCAGCAACACGGATGGCAGCGTCAACCTCGACGCGACCTTCGAGATCGGCTCCGATCTCGACGCCGCCGCCGCCGAGGTGCTGACCCGCGCCAACCGGGCCGAGTCGAAGCTCCCGGCCTCGGTGCGCGCGCAGGGCCTAGAGATCCAGAAGAGCTCCCGCCAGCGGCTCGGCAACATCGTGCTCTACGCCGATCCGGGCTCGCCCTACGACGAGCTGTTCCTGGCCAACTGGGCCGAGACGCAGGTGATCAAACCCCTGCGCCGGGTCGACGGCATGGGCCGGATCCAGAACTTCTCCCAGAAGCGCTACGCCATGCGCATCTGGCTCGATCCGGTGAAGATGGAGGCCCTGGCGATCAGCCCCGATGCGGTGATCCGCGCGGTGAGCCAGCAGAATGAGCAGATCACCACCGGATCCCTCGGCAAGCCGCCGACCGATGGGCAGCCCACCGCCTTCGAGCTGCAGGTCGTGACTCAGGGGCGGCTGAGCCAGCCCCAGGAATTCGCCAACATCCTGCTGCGGGCCAACCCCGACGGCTCCGTGGTCCGGGTCCGGGACGTGGCGCGGGTGGAGTTGGGTTCGGAGCAGTACGGCGTGCGCTCCGGCTTCGACGGGCAGCCCTCGGCGACGCTCGGCCTCTACCAGACGCCCGGCGCCAACGCGGTCCATGTGATGGACGGGGTGAAGGCCACCATGGAAGAGCTGGCCCGGCGGTTCCCGCCCGGGCTCAAGTACAAGATCGCCCTCGACCGCACCGAGTTCGTCCGCGAGGCGATCCGCGAGGTGGTCCACACCCTGTTCGAGGCGCTCCTCCTCGTCGTCATCGTCACCTACCTGTTCCTGCAGAACTGGCGGGCGACGCTGATCCCCTCCATCGCCGTGCCGGTGGCGCTGGTCGGGACCTTCGGCCCGATGGCGCTGCTCGGCTTCTCCTTCAACACCTTGAGCCTGCTCGGCATGGTGCTGGCGGTGGGCCTCGTGGTCGACGACGCGATCATCGTGGTCGAGAACACCGAGCGGCTGATGGACGAGGGGATGGAGCCGCGGCCGGCCGCCCGGGAGGCGGTGAACGAGGTCGCCGGCCCGGTGATCGCCACCACCCTGGTCCTGGCCGCCCTGTTCGTGCCGGTGGCCTTCATCCCGGGCCTGACCGGCCAGCTCTACAACCAGTTCGCCCTGACCATCGCGATCTCGGTGATGATCTCGGCCGTCGTCTCGCTGACCCTGACGCCGGCGCTCTGCGGCCTGATCCTGAGGCACCGGCCGGAGGGGGCGCAGGCCCGGCAGAGCCGGTGGAAGGCGCCGCTGCGCTGGTTCAACCGGACGCTGGAGCGGGCCGCGGGCCTCCTCACCGCGATGATCGGGCAGCTCAGCCGCCATCTGGTGCTCGTCGGCCTCGCCTTCGCGGCCTTCGCGGCGCTCACCGTGCTCCTCGTGATGCAGCGCCCGACCGGCTTCGTCCCGAATGAGGATCAGGGCTACTTCTTCGCCGACGTCGCCCTGCCCAAGGGCGCCGCCGTGGCGCGCACCGACCGCATGGTCGAGCGGCTCGGCAAGAGCCTGCGGGACATGCCGGAGGTCGATCACACGATCGGCGTCGTCGGGCGCAGCATCCTCGCCGACGCGGTGGCGCCGTTCTACGGGTTCCAGATCCCCGTCCTGAAGCCCTGGGGCGAGCGGACGGCCTCGGCCGACGCCATCATCGCCCGCGTGCAGAAGCAGTTCCGGCACGATCCGGACGGGACGGTGCGGGTGGTCAACCCGTCGCCGCTGCCCGGCCTCGGCACGCGCAGCGGCCTGACCCTGGAGATCCAGGACCGCAGCGGCACCGGGGGCCTCAAGCTCGCCGCGGCGGCGCAGCGCTTCATCGACGAGATGGAGAAGAGCCCCAACATCGCCCAGGCGCTCCCGACGACGAGCTACGGCGTCCCGCAGATCCGCCTGGAGATCGACCGGGCCAAGGCCGAGCAGCTCGGCGTGCCCCTCCAGAACCTGTTCGACGCGCTCGGGACCTATGTCGGATCGAGCTTCGTCAACCTCTTCAACCGCTTCGGCTTCGTCTACCAGGTCTACGTGCAGAGCGAGGCCGCGGGCCGGCGCACGATCCAGGATCTGGAGGCCCTGCCGGTCCTGAACAGCCGGGGCGAGCCGGTGCGGATCGGCTCCCTGGTGCGGGCGGAGTTCACCACCGGCCCCACCGCCGTCCTGTCCTACAACACCTACCCGGCCATCGAGGTGGCGATCGAGGTGGCCTCCACCGCGAGTTCCGGCACGGTGCTCAAGGAAGTCGAGGCGCTCGCCAAGAGCCGCCTGCCGGCCGACTACGCGGTGGAATGGACCGACGTCGCCTATCAGGAGAAGGTCGCGGGCGGCTACGCGCCGCTGATCTTCGGCCTCGGCGTCCTGATGATCTTCCTGCTGCTGGCGGGCCAGTACGAGTCGCTGCGCCTGCCCTTCGTGATCCTGCTCGCGACGCCGATCGCGATCTTCGGCGCCATCGGCTTCCTGGCGGTGCGGGGGCTCGAACTCGACATCTTCGGCCAGATCGGGCTCCTGCTGCTCGTGGGCCTGGCCGCCAAGAACTCGATCCTGCTC
>NZ_BACT01000070.1:0-11655 GCF_000333255.1 Methylobacterium sp. B1
TGGCGCTGCCGGCCCGGGCCTCGACGCCTTCCTGGAAGCGGCCGGCGCGGCCCTGCGCGACAGCCCCGCCGCGACCATGCTGACGCCCGGCATCCAGCGTGCCTACCGGGAGGCCGTCGCGCGGGTGGCCGGGCACGCCGCCGTCACCCGCATCGCCGAGGGTGCGGAGGGCGGGGTGACCCAGGGCCGGGCCAGCCTGTTCGCCACGGACTCGGACGTGTTCCTGGCGGATCCCGCGCTGCAGGAGGAGATGTTCGGGGCCTCGGGCCTCGTGGTGCGCTGCGCGGATCTCGCGGCGATGCGGGCGGTGCTGGAGCATCTGGAAGGCCAGCTCACGGCGGCGCTGCACCTCGCGCCGGAGGATCACGCGGCGGCGCGGGACCTGCTGCCGCTCCTGGAGCGCCGCGTCGGCCGCATCCTGGTCAACGGCTTCGGGACCGGGGTCGAGGTGGCGCACGCGATGGTGCATGGCGGCCCCTATCCGGCGACCTCGGACGGGCGCACGACTTCGGTGGGCAGCCTCGCCATCGACCGGTTCCTGAGGCCGGTGAGCTACCAGGACGTTCCCGACGCGCTGTTGCCGCCAGCGCTTCAGGCCGCCAATCCGCTGGGCCTGCCCCGCCGGATCGACGGCGTCCCCGAGCGCCGGTAAGCCGCTGCGGGCGGGGGCCAGACGGCCGCGATCCACCGCTTGCCAGGGGCGGGCGCGGCGTCTAGACAGCCTCCGCTCACCTTGGGGCGTCGCCAAGTGGTAAGGCAGCGGTTTTTGGTACCGCCATTCCCAGGTTCGAATCCTGGCGCCCCAGCCAAGCCTCCGCTAAGTCGTCGATCGAAGTGCAATCTGCCATCGACCGCCCCGGCGGCCGTGCCGATTGTATGCAGACCTGTTGCACGCGCCGGCCCACAGGGTCGGGCCGTTGACGGTTCGTTCCACCGTGTACCGTCGCGGGGTCGTATATGGGTGACGAAGGCGATTTTCTGACGATGAGTGGACTCGACCGTCCGGCGCTCCGACGCGGGGAAATCTGCCACGCTCGCTCTGAGCCTGGGCGCCACAGACCCATCGGGTGCGCGCACACGCGGCGGGGGGCGCGACGCCGAAAGTCTGCGCGTTCGTGATCATCACTCCATGCGTAGCGCCCACGATCCGCGACTGCCTTCGGACCTAAATCGATCGGGAGCGAAGCGCGCGGATCGCGCGCTTGCAACCTGATCTCACTGCCATCGGGTGATCCCCTCGTCGGCGACTGGTTTTTGCTCACGGGGAAACATGCGCGGGACTTCGGCGTCTTCGCCCGTCTGCAGGCACTGGCGGCCGCGAAGGATTTCGCGGCGGGGCACGACAGCGAACGCGATGCACGCCTGAAACGCGAAGGCTTCAGCCTGACGGAGCGCGGAACTCTCCGGTGGTGCGTCGAGCACGGTAATCTGCGCGATCTCGGGCGCTCGGACGAGACCGGTCGGCAGCGCATCCGCGCCGTGGCTCTGCGGTATGGCGACCAACGCGGGGGAGGGCGCGAACGGCTTCGAGCTCCGGCACACCCCCTGCTCGGCCGACCAGATCTCCGTCGTCCTCCGTCAGGTCGTCCGGAGCCGCCGGAGGATCAGGTCGGGCGGCCGGCCCATGTCGGCAGGCCAGGCCGGTCGCGTCACGAAGACCTGACGCGGCGAACGCCCAGGACAGGAGCAACCCTCTCTTCCATCGACGGCTCGCCTCCGTTCAAGCAATGTTCATTTTCGTCATCGCGGAGCATCGACGCGAACGGATCGTCATTCTGTAGTATGCCTCGGAAATTCAAGTGGTGAAATTCATGGAAATTTGCACCACGGCATCTTCATGACGCGCTCTGAATACCTAAATCGTCGCTGCGGCCACGGAGATGCCGCGGAGGGAAGATTATCATGATGAAGCGTGTCGCTGTGGCCGCTGTGGCGGCGAGTGCCCTTCTGGCCGCCGGTCAGGCGGCCGAGGCGAAGGGCTGCATCAAGGGTGCCATCGTCGGCGGCATTGCCGGCCACTATGCCGGGCACGGCGTCCTCGGCGCCGTCGGTGGCTGCGCCGCCGGCCGCGCCTTGGCCAACCGCCAGGCCGAGCGCCAGCGGGCAGCCCCGTCCGTGAATACCGGCGGCCGGGTGCGCCCCTCTCAGGGCGCCGGCGGCTACGTCAGCTACTGAACCGGAGTCGGCGCCGCGCCAGCGCGGCGCCGCACGGGCGCGGCCTCGCTCTGCAACACGCAGGCGGCTGGAGCATCGACAAGATGCGTCCGTCGCACGCGCCCGGACCGTCGAAGCCGACAGAGAGGCGCCAGGGGCCGGCACGGAGTGCTCGGCAGCGCCTGTCGATGCCATCCGGCCCTGTCACGTCGCACAGGTCCGATTGGTCGCTGTATCGGACCGGCCTAGCGGCGTCATAGCCGTCCCGAACCGAGGTTGACCCGCCGCCCAGACGAACCCGGACAACCCCGCCCACGCGGCGAAACCAGTCTTCGCAGCGTGGGAGATGACCCAGTCAGTCGCGCTTGCCGGTCTGGCCGGCGTCGACGACGTCCTTGTCCGGGAGCACGAGGACCTGTCCGGGATAGATGAGGTCCGGATCGCGGACCTGGTCCTGGTTGGCGTCGAAGATCAACGTGTAGCGTTCGCCCTCGCCGTAGGTCCGGCGGCTGATCGTCCAAAGATTGTCGCCACGCACGATGCGGGCTGTCTCGATCCGGGGGACGTAGACCGCGGCGGAGCCCGCCATGGCCCCGGACGGAATGTCAGCCGCCAAGCTGCCGGTGCCGGTGGGTCGCGCCGGGTCCGCCGGATTCGCGCGCGGCGCGGCGGCATATTCGGGGGGCCCTCGCTCCGACGGGTTTGGCACGGCGGTCTGCGGAGCTCCGCCCTGTTGGGTCGCCGCGTATTCCACCCCCTCGTCGTGGCCGGCACCGGGCGCCGTGAACGGCACCTCTGCCCGATCCCGGACCTTGCCCGTCGCGGGATCGACCAGATCGAGCCGGACCGTGTAGTGGCCGGGCTTCACGCCCTGGCCGATGGTGAATGTCACGGTGCCGTCGCGGCCCACCGTTGCCGGGGCGACCGGCGAATCGTTCAGGTAGAGCCGCAGGCTGGCCCCGGGGGCTGCCCGTCCGGTGACGAAGAGCTTGCCTCCGTCCTGGGCATCGATGCTGACGACCTTGGGCGATGCCGTCGTCGCGTCGGCGACGGGCTTCTCGGCCGGGCGAGCCCCTCGGGGTCTGGGATCGGTCGGCGACGTCGCCCCGCCTGCTCGGCGCGCGCCGGTCCCGATACCCGTCGTCGGGATGCCGGCATCGGCGCCCGGCTCGTCTCGCCCGGCGTTCGGCGGACCCGGCACCGTCGTGGAAGCCGGGTTACCCGGGGCCGGGCCGTCCGGCCGGGACAGGATCCGGGTCGGCGCGTCGGGCGACGACAGGGCGACGAGGGGTTTGGCATCCCGGGCCGGCGCGACCACCACCGCGACGCGGGTCGACGACCGTTGCGTGTCGCCCTTCGCATCCGTCGCACGCAGCCCGATCTCGCTGCTCCCGGCCGGGAGGGGCGGTGGCGTGAGGGTGAAGTGCCCTCCGGCATCGGCCTGCGCGCGCGCCACGGGTTGGCCATCGACGAGCACCTCGACGGACGCGTTCGGCGCCGCCCGTCCGGCGATCACGGCGTCGCCGTTCGGTTCGACGCGCACGACGTCGAACCCCGGCGCGGCCGATGCCGACGGGCGCGAAGGCGGACGGTTGGCCGGTGGGCCGGGCTCTTCGCGCGTCCGCGCCGACTGGGTCGTCCTCTCGTCCGCTTGGCTCGGCGTGCGGGCGGTCCCGGTGTCGGACGGCGGCAGGGCGGCGAGCGTCTGGCCCGCGCCGTCCGGCGCGCGAGACACGACCCCGAAGGTCGCGTCATGGCGCTCGTAGACGAGCCCGGCCAGCCCCGTCAGGATCAACAGGCACACGAGCCCGATAGCCAGCCCCCGCCTGCCGCCGGTCGTGCGGGGGGCCGGCACGGGAGCCGCAACCGGGACCGGGACCGCGGTCCGTTGCATGAGGCGTGTCCGCGGGCGCCGGCCGAGCAGGGCCACGACCACACCGAGGCCGGCAAGCGCGGCGATGAGCGCCGTGATGAGGATGCGACGCAGGGCGGTGATCATGGCGTGACGGTTCCCCCGCATCGTGCAAGCTGCCGCCTGATGCCGGCCCTGGTCGGCTGCCCGGCCGCCCCATGGGACGACCGGGACGTTCGGGTCCCGCTGTCAGGCGAAGCGGCGGCCGTCCGTCGCGTAGCGGTCGATGGCCGACGGCAGTTCGCGCGACAGGCGCGAAAGGATCTCCGAGCGGCTCAGGCCGGTCTGCTGGGTGAGGTGCTCCAGGGTCAGCGGGCCGATGGCGCGCTCAAGGTCCGGCTCGGCGATGTCGCGGTTGGCGCCCTGATTGACCCAGGACTTCGCCGTCTCGCCGTGGCCGCCCTTGGTGAAGTGCTCGACGAGCTCGGCCAACCCGCTGGCCAGCAGGCCGCCGACCCCGGCCGAGCCGACCCCGCCGAGCACGCGCTCGAGGTTGGAGGGAGCCGCGGACCCGGTCGCCGGGGAGGTCCGCGCCACCGGCGGCACGACCGACCCATGGGCGTCCCGGGCGGGGGTGCCGAGCCACTCCGCGATCTTGTCCCTGTTCTGGTAGCCCGCCACCGCGAGCAGGCCCAGCAGGGCGGTCATCGAGGGGTATCCCTTGCTCATGTCGCGTCCTTTCCGTGATGGATCGGCAGAAATCGCCGGGCTTGGCGGTCAGTAGCCGCGACGTGGCGGCGGCGTGGTCGCCCGGCCGGTGACGCGGCGCGTGACGAAGGCGATCACGCGCGGCAGCAGGAAGGCGGTCAGAAGCTTGCGGATCATCGGGATCTCCAGGGTGGCGCGGTGTCAGCGCGAGGAACGGGCGAGCCAGCCGAGCGCGAAGGCCACGCCGACGAAGGCGAGCAGCGTCGTGGTGCGGTTGGCATCGGCATAGCGGATCGCGCGGCGGCCGTGGGTCTGCACCCGGCGGCGGGCCTCCTGGGCGACATGGCGGCCGTCCTCGACGAGGTCGTCGGCGCGCTCCCAGACCTCGTGAGCGAGGTGACGGCCGTCCTCGGCGAGGTCCTCGGCCCGGTCGCGGGCGCGGCCGTAGGCGTATTGTGCGCCGCCGGCCACTTGATTGGCGGCGCCGCGCACTTGGCGGACCGGATCACCGGTCAGGCCGCCGACGGCGGTCTGGGCGCGACCCTGGAGGTGACGGGACGCGCCACGAATCTGGTCGCGGTTCATGGTTCACTCCTCTGCTCATCGGACACGGCTCTCTCGGGCGGCGCCGGCCGTACCGGCGCCGCTGGAGTCGCGATCAGTGCTTGCCGGTGACCTTGTCGGCGAGGTTCTTGGCGCCGTCCTTGACGTCGCCCACGGTCTTCTGCGCCTCGCCCTTCAGCTCCTGCGCCTTGCCCTCGGCCACGAGCTTGTCGTTGCCGGTCACGTTGCCGACGCCCTGCTTGACGTTGCCGACGGCCTCGTTGGCCAGACCCTTGAGCTTGTCGGTGGTGCTGCTCATCGTGCGCTCCTGCTTCGCGAGTGAGGCCGGATGCTCCGGCCGGTGAAGACCCCCGCCCGTGGGCGGGGGCCGGTGAAGGGGTTCAGACGCGGCGGGCGTCGTAGGAGGAGAGGAGCGTCGCCGGCTTCGGGGCGCCGAGGCGACCGCCGAAGAAGGCCGCCAGTGCGCCAAGGATCAGGGCGATGGCGGCGTAGAACGCGCCCTGGGTGGCGGCGGACTTCGCCGTGACGGCAGCGGCCTCAGCCTTCTGCTTGGCGGTGGTGACGGCCTGCTCGTACTGCTTCTGGTAGTCGTCGATCTGCGCCTTGGCCTGGTCGGGCGAGATACCCTGGGCCTTGGCCAGCGCGTCGGCGGCGCGGTTCTTGGCCTGCTCCTTCTGGGCGGGGTCACCGGTCAGCACGGCGCGCACCGCCGCCACCGCGGCATCACGAGCCGCCTGCGGGTCCTGGCCGGCGGCCTGCTGGCGGACCTTGTCCTCGATGCCGTCCAGCGGGTTCGAGATCTTCGACAGCGACGGCGCCGCCGCCTGGGCCGCCGTCTGCACGGTGCCGCCCACGAGGTTGCCCGCGCCGCCGAGCGCCCCAGAGACCGTGCTCAGCGTGCCGCCGACCAAGCCGCTGGCGGCCGAGGTCAGCAGGTAGAGCACGACCAGCGTCGTCACCGCCCAGGAGACGAGACCGTGCAGGGCGGCGGCGCCCGGCAGGGGCTTGCCCGAGAGCCGGCCCGCGATCAGCCCGCCGGCCAGCGAGGCGACGATGCCCGAGGCCACGAACCAGATGCCGGCGCCCATCGAGACGGTGGAGGCCGACGGGTTGTCGGCGGCGGTGGTGCCGACGGAGGCCAGGCCCACCCCGACGCCGACGAGGTTCACGATGACCTGGGTCACCAGGGCGGTGACGGCGCCGGCGAAGATGGCCCCCCAGGACACTTGGTTGAGCAGCACGGCACGCGTGTCGGCCTGCGTGGCTGTCGTGGCGAGGGGGGAAGCGGTCGTCTGGATGGTCACTCTTTCACTCCGGGTCTTGGGTCGTTCGAAGTCGTGGGTCGGCGGCTCAGTCGCGGGTGCCCGAGACGAGCAGGCCGAGGCCGAAGCCGACGGCGCCGGCGATCAGCAGGGAGGCGAGGGGGTACTCGGCGACCTGGCCGCTCACACCGCCTTGGCCATGGCGCAGGGCGCGAGCGCCGCGCTCGTAAGCGTCTTCCGCGTAATCGGAGGCGTCGTCGGCGGCGCGGCGCACGGAGCGACGGGCCCGGTCGAAGTGATCCTCGGCGGCGCCCTGCGCGCGGCGCGCCCGATCCTCGACGTCGTCGGAGCCGACGAGGCCGCCCACGGTCTCGCGAATTCGGCCGCCGATATCGCGGGCGGTGTCGGCGACGTGCTCGGCCGCGTCACGCACGGTGTCCTTGGCCTGGCCGTAGAGGTTCTCGGCCTGGCCGGCCGCCTCGCGGGCGCGCCCCTCGACCGAGTCCCGCCGCGAGCCGGTCAGATCGCCCACCGCGCCCTGCACCTTGCCGCCGATTTCCTTGGCGGCGCCCGTGATCCGATCCGTGTCAACCATGTCGTTCTCCTTGCGTGATGGTGGTGTGGGTCGGCGCCTCCGCGTCGGGGCGCCGGTCGAATTCGCGTCAGTCCCCACCCGGCTTGGCGGGCTGGATCCCGACGGACTTGGCGGCGCGGGCCTCGCGCTTCTGCCGTCGCCCCTCGGCCTCGACCCGGATGTCGCCGGTGAGCTTGCCGAGGGCTTCTTTGACCGAGCCCCTGAGGTGCTCGGCGGAAGTGGAACTCCTGTTTTCGGCCATGGGTGCTCCGTCGTGTTCGAGAAAACCCTGCACCGACGATGAGATGATCGTCCCGTCTCCGTGTTCAATGAGCAAATTATACCAGTACGGTAATCATTTTGCTCCAGAGACTTGTATCGGAAATCCGTTTCCTCGACCCCAGACGACCGCCTCCGACCCTTTGCGGACGCCGATCTTGCGGTGGATCGCGGCGTCGTGATTGCGTGAGAGGTTGAGCGTGCGGGCGTTGGCCGCGTTATTCCGGCCCGCGCAGACGAGGTTCAGGATCTGGCGCTCGCGCACCGTCAGGTTGACGGCGGATATCTTCGCCCGACCGACCTCCCGCCTTCGCAGGTTGGCGAGATTCTCGATGGCGCCACGGTCGCTGCGGTCGCGCAGGCAGAACCGGTCCCGGTACGCGTCCATGGTCGGCCCGAGCTCGTTCAGGCTCTCGGCACCCTGCATCGCCGGGGCGGCCGCGTTGGCACACCACGCGCTGGCCCAGTCGGGCTGGACCAGGATCTCGCCCTCACTCAGGCCGGCGATGATGGGCCGGAGTTCATGCCTGTCGACGTCCGCCGTCACCGCTTCCCAACCCCGTCCCGCGCTCACTGCCCCTCCGGCAGCCGGGCACAAACGGGTTGCGCACAAGCAGGTTCCAAAATTTATGTTATTATCCCGGTACGCACGTATCATTGACGCGGGGATCTGCGACTCAAGATTGATGCTCATCGCGCCTGCGGGACCGCCGGATGGTCCTGGGCGCCGCCCTCAAGACGACGGCGAGCCCACTCGCGTGCCCCATGTCGCCGAACAGTTTCGCTCGCCCGCCGTACACGGTGCCGTGATCTCGCCTGCGCGCGACGAAATCCGGCGAGGTCTGCGGAATTACTACTTAGACGTCGCGCTGCCCGATGAGAAATTCCCGTTGGCGGCCTCTTTCCGGCGCCCCTTGGAGGCGCTGGACACGGCCGAGACGCCGTCGGGCCACGGCTTCGCGGCCGAACTTGTCGCGGGGGTGCCGCATCTGCGTCGGTCTGCGCTGTCGCTGAACCGCGACGCCACCGAGAGCGACGACCTCGTGCAGTACACGTTGCTCAAGGCCCGGGAGCATTGAACCAGCTAGCGGCCCGGCGCTGCCTCGAAGGCGTGGCTTTTCACGATTCTGCGCTACAGGCACCGCGACGACCGGATAAAGTAACGGCGGGAGGTGCCCGACCCGGAGGGTTCGCACGCGGCAGGATTGTCGAGCCTCGCCGACCAGCAGCACCGGCTCGGACGTCCAGGGGTGCGCGACCGGCTCGAACTGGCCGGGGGAGCTGGCCCTCGTTTTCCGTCTCCAGCGGGGCCGGGATACTCAGGATGAAGGCGCTCGCGTCGGACTTGGCCCTCGCGCCTTCCCGGCCCGCAATCCTCCATCAGGGTCCACGACCCCGAAGCGCAGGTTGACGGCGTCTTGCGTGTCCCTCGGATCGAAGGCGCCCGCGTCGCCACGCGCGACCGCGCAAAGCCATCCGATTCCGAACACGCGCAAGCCGTGGCCATTGGTCCGCGCCCGACATCCATGGATGTCCGCGCTCGATCCATGTGGAAGCAGCCTCGGTCGAACGCAGCTCTCGGAAATCCGTCGATCAGCCGCGCGCGGTCATCACTTCCTCAGCGGCACGCCCTTCGTGGTGAAACGCGGCGCACCCGGATGGCGCATGGGGCGCGGCTGGCCACCCGCCTTGCCCGCACCGGCGCCCGTTCCCGGCGGCTGCGAGAGCGGAACGAGCTGGTCCGGCCTCGGCCCGATGAGATCCGCGCGACCCATCGCCCGCAGCGCCTCGCGCAGCAGGGGCCAGTTCTCGGGATCGTGGTAGCGCAGGAACGCCTTGTGCAGCCGGCGCTGCCGCATCCCCTTGATCGCGTCGACCGGCTCGCTGCCGCCGCGCCGCACGCCCTGCAACGGGTTGATCTCGGTGTGATACATGGTCGTGGCGGTGGCCATCGGCGAGGGCAGGAACGTCTGGACCTGATCGGCGCGATAGTCGTTCTTCTTGAGCCAGAGGGCGAGGTGCATCATGTCCTCGTCGGTCGTGCCCGGATGCGCCGCGATGAAATACGGGATCAGGTAGTATTTCTTGCCGGCCTGCTTGGCGGCGGCGTCGAACATCTCCTTGAAGCGGTCATACGTGCCGATGCCCGGCTTCATCATCAGGTCGAGGGGGCCGCGCTCGGTGTGCTCGGGCGCGATCTTGAGACGGCCGCCGACGTGATGGGTCACGAGCTCCTTGACGTATTCGGGGCTCCGGACCGCGAGGTCGTAGCGCACGCCGGAGGCGACCATGACCTTCTTGACGCCCTTCACCTCCCGGACCTTGCGATAGAGCCGGATCAGGTCGTCGTGCGAGGTGTTCAGGTTCGGGCAGATATCGGGAAAGACGCAGGACGGCAGCCGGCACGCCGCCTCGATCTTCGGGTCCTTGCACGCCATCCGGTACATGTTCGCCGTCGGCCCGCCGACATCCGAGATCACCCCCGTGAAGCCCGGCGTCTTGTCGCGGATCTTCTCGATCTCGCGCAGGATCGAGCCCTCCGAGCGGTTCTGGATGACGCGGCCCTCGTGCTCGGTGATGGAGCAGAAGGTGCAGCCGCCGAAGCAGCCGCGCATGATCGTCACCGAGAACTTGATCATGTCCCAGGCGGGGATTTTCGCGTCCCCGTAGGACGGATGGGGGGCGCGGGCGTAGGGCAGGTCGTAGACCGCATCCATCTCCTCGCTCGAGAGCGGGATCGGCGGCGGGTTCAGCCACAGGTCGCGGTCGCCGTGGCGCTGGACGAGCGGGCGGCATTGCCGGGATTGGCCTCCCGGTGCAGCACCCGCGAGGCGCGGGCATAGGCCTCCTTGTCGTCCTTGACCTGCTCGTAAGCGGGGAGCCGGATCACGGTCTCGCCGGGGCGGCGGGCGGCGGCCTCTTCGGTCGAATCGAGATCGTCGGCGGGCAGCTTGGTGTAATGCGCGGGCACCCGGCGGAACAGGGCGACGCCCCGGACCGCGTCGAGTTCCTGCGGCGCCTCGCCGGCCGCGAGGCGGTTCGCCACCTCGACCACGGCGCGCTCGGCATTGCCGTAGATCAGCAGATCGGCCTTCGCGTCCGCGAGGATCGAGCGGCGCACCTTGTCGGACCAGTAATCGTAGTGGGCGATGCGGCGCAGCGACGCCTCGATGCCGCCGAGCACGATCGGCACGTCCTTGTAGGCCTCGCGGCAGCGCTGCGTGTAGACGATGGTCGAGCGGTCCGGCCGCCGGCCGCCTTCGCCGCCGGCCGTGTAGGCGTCGTCGTGGCGCAGCCGGCGGTCCGCGGTGTAGCGGTTCACCATCGAGTCGAGATTGCCGCCGGTGACGCCGAAGAACAGTTTCGGCTTGCCCAGAACCTTGAACGGCTCGGCCGACTGCCAGTCCGGCTGGGCGATGATGCCGACCTTGAACCCCTGCGCTTCGAGCAGCCGGCCGATGATGGCCATGCCGAAGCTGGGGTGATCCACATAGGCATCGCCCGTCACCAGCACGATGTCGCAGGCGTCCCATCCGAGCGCCGCCATCTCGGCGCGGCTCATCGGCAGGAACGGCGCCGCCTTTCCGGCGGGCGGCGGTTGGCAGACGATGGGTGCCAAGGGTCGGTTGGCGGGCGCGTGGAGTTCCATGGGGTCTATGCATAGGCCGCCGAGGCCGCGAGCTCAACGAACCGCCGGAGGGAAGGCGGCCGTCGCCCCTGCATCAAACCTCGTGAGGCCGCCGGCACCGCCGCGGCCAAGGTCACGCGCCGATCCGGCTATGCGTGGCCGACGACGCCCCTCGCCGAGACCGCGCCTGAAGCGGGACCGGAACCTGGGGCTCTCCCGGAAAAGGACGCGATCCCTCCCGACCGTGATGCCCTCTGCCGTCGGCGCGGCCGCGCCCGACACGGGCCAGGACCGTCGGGGGCGGCGCTCGAACGCCTCCGGCGTGTGGTCATCACCCGGTCGGCTCCGAGGCCCGTCTTGCCCCTCAGGCCCGGCGGGAAGGCCGCTCTCGGGCCGAGCGGATCGCTCAGGGCACGCGCAGGCCGAGCTGCGCCTTGTCCGTGAGCCTTTCGTTGCGGAACGTGAGCGTGAGATTGGCCCCATACGTGCCCCGTCCGGGCCAGGAATAGGTCGCGCGCCGGACCCGGCCGATCGTCAGGTGCGAAATGCGACGGCCATCGCAACCCAGGCGTGCCCGCACCTGCCGATAGGTCATGCCTGTCTTGAGGGCCGCGTACCGCGCATGATCGACACG
>NZ_BACT01000069.1:0-105 GCF_000333255.1 Methylobacterium sp. B1
GTTCTTCGACTTCGTCACCGGCACGGGCGACCGCACCGGCGCCGTGATCGTCGGCGGGTTCACCATCGCGGCGATGATCGCCTGGGAGCGGCTGCGCCCGGCGCG
>NZ_BACT01000068.1:0-4190 GCF_000333255.1 Methylobacterium sp. B1
TCGCGACCGGGTCCGACGCCTACGTCGACCACGTCGAGAACGTCACCACCGGCGACCGCGTCCGTAAGGGACAGGCGCTGGTCCACGTCTACTCGCCCGAGATCAACGCGGCCGCGGCCCAGCTCATCGCCAACCCGGGGTTCGACGGGGCGCGCCGCAGGCTCCAGAACCTGAATGTCTCAGAGGCCGTCATCGACGAGATGGAGCGCACCCGGAAGGTGCCGATGGCCATCACCTGGTCCTCTCCGCGCGACGGCCTCGTCCTGCAGCGGACCGCCGTCGAGGGCATGAAGGCCGCCGCCGGCGACACCCTGTTCCGGATCGGCGACATCTCGACGATGTGGGTGTTGGCCGACGTGCCCGAGCGCGACCTCGCCGCGGTGCGCGTGGGCCAGCCCGTCACCGTCCGCCTTCGCTCGGCCCCGGGGAAGACCTTTTCCGGCAAGGTCGCGGTGATTTACCCTCAGGTGAACGCCGACACCCGAGCGACGCGGGTGCGCATCGAGCTGCCGAACCCGGACGGCTCGCTGCTGCCCGACATGTACGCCGAGGTCCAGATCGACACCGGCGACGCCAAGCCGGTGATGGCGGTCCCCGACGACGCCGTCATCGACACCGGCGAACGCCAGGTCGTGCTCCTCGACCGGGGCGAGGGCCGATTCGAGCCCAAGGAGGTGAAGGTCGGCGTCCGCGGCGAGGGCTTCACCGAGATCCGGGACGGCGTCTCGGCCGGCGACCGGGTGGTCACGGCGGCGAACTTCCTCATCGACGCCGAGAGCAACCTCAAGGCGGCGCTCCAGTCCCTGGCCGCCCCGAAGGACGGCCGGCAGGCCGCGAACGCGGGAGGCAGGCGGTGATCGCGCGTCTCATCGGCTGGTCCGCCCGCAACCTCGTCCTCGTGCTGGTCGGGACCGTGTTCGCGGTCGCGGGCGGCGTGCTCGCGCTGCGGACGCTGCCGCTTGACGCCATCCCCGACCTCTCGGACGTGCAGGCCATCGTCTACACCGAGTATCCGGGCCAGGCGCCCCAGGTGGTCGAGGACCAGGTCACCTATCCGCTAACCACCGCCATGCTGACGGTGCCGAAGGCGAAGGTGGTCCGCGGCTTCTCGTTCTTCGGTGGGTCCTTCGTCTACGTGATCTTCGAGGACGGCACCGACCCTTACTGGGGCCGGTCCCGGGTGCTGGAGTACCTGAACGCGGCGGCGAACCGCCTGCCTGCCGGCGTGACGCCGACGCTGGGCCCCGACGCGACCGGCGTGGGCTGGGTCTACCAATACGTCGTCGTGGCGAAGGAGCGGACCCTTGCGGAGCTGCGCTCGCTCCAGGACTGGGTCGTGCGGTTCGGCGCTTCGCGGGCCGAAGGCGTGGCCGAGGTCGCGGGCGTCGGCGGCTTCGTGAAGCAGTACAACGTCGTCGTCGACCCGAACCGCCTGCGAGCCCAGGGCATCTCCCTCAACAAGCTTCGGGACGCGATCCGCACGAGCAATGCCGACGTCGGCGGCCGCACGGTCGAACTGTCCGAGTTCGAGTTCATGGTGCGCGGCCGCGGCTACCTGAGGAGCATCGCCGACATCGAGAACATCGTCCTCAAGACCGCCGGCGGCACGCCGCTGCGGGTCCGGGACGTCGCCCGCGTCGAACTCGGGCCGGACGAGCGGCGCGGCATCACCGAGATGAACGGCGAGGGCGAGGTCGCGGGCGGCATCGTCCTACAGCGCTTCGGCGCGAACGCCCTCAGCGTCATCGAGGGGGTCAAGGCGAAGCTCGCCGAGGTGGCCAAGAGCCTGCCGGCCGGCACCGAGATCCTGCCGGTCTACGACCGCTCGCAACTCATCGAGGCGGCCATCGACACCCTGCGGCACACGTTGGTCGAGGAGAGCATCGTCGTCTCCCTGGTCTGCGTGGTGTTCCTCCTGCACATCCGCAGCGCGCTCGTGGCCATCCTGATGCTGCCGGTCGGCATCCTGATGGCGCTCGCGGGCATGAAGGCGCTCGGAATCGGCGCCAATATCATGAGCCTCGGCGGCATCGCCATCGCGGTCGGCGCCATGATCGATGCCGCCATCGTCATGATCGAGAACGCCCACAAGCACCTGGAGCGGGCGCCGCCGGGCAAGCCCCGGGTCGAGATCCTGGTCGAGGCCGCGAGCGAGGTCGGGCCGTCGCTGTTCTTCTCGCTCCTCGTCATCACGGTGAGCTTCCTGCCGATCTTCACCCTGGAGAGCCAGGAGGGGCGGCTGTTCGGGCCGCTCGCCTACACCAAGACCTTCGCCATGGCGGCGGCCGCGCTCCTGTCGGTGACGCTCGTCCCGGCGCTGATGGTGCTATTCGTGCGCGGGCGGATCGTCCCGGAGCACCGCAACGCGCTCAACCGCCTGCTCATCTGGCTGTACCGGCCCCTCATCGCGGGCGTCCTGCGGGCGCGGGTGCTCACCATCCTGCTCGCCGTGGGCGTGCTGGCGGCGACAGTCTGGCCCGCCCGGCAGCTCGGCTCCGAGTTCATGCCCGACCTCGACGAGGGCAGCCTGCTCTACATGCCGACCACCCTGCCGGGGATCTCGGTGACCAAGGCCGGTGAGCTGCTGGCGACCCAGGACCGGATCATCAAGTCCTTTCCCGAGGTCGCCTCCGTCTACGGGAAGGCGGGCCGCGCCAACACGGCCACCGACCCGGCGCCCATGGAGATGTTCGAGACGGTCATCGCCCTGAAGCCAAAGGCGGAGTGGCGCCCCGGCGTCACCCTCGCCAGCCTCAAGGAGGAGATGGACAAGGCGCTGCAGTTCCCCGGCGTGTCGAACGCCTGGACGCAGCCGATCCGCGCCCGCATCGACATGCTCTCGACCGGCATCCGTACGCCGGTCGGCATCAAGGTCCTCGGGACCGACCTCAAGCAGATGGAGGGGGTCGCCCGGCAAGTCGAGGCAGTCGTCCGGGCGGTGCCGGGCACGTCGAGCGCCTACGCCGAGCGGGTGATCGGCGGCTACTTCCTCGACATCACCCCCGACCGGGAGGCGCTGGGCCGTTACGGGCTGATGGTCGGCGACGTGCAGGACGTCATCGCGACGGCGCTCGGCGGGCAGGCCGTGACGAACACGGTCGAGGGGCGGGAGCGCTACACCGTCAACGTGCGATACCCGCGCGCCTTTCGCTCGGACCCGGGCGCCATCGCCGATGAGGTGCAGGTGCCCCTGCCGGCCGGCGGCACGTGCCCCTGCGGAAGGTGCCAAAGTGAAGATGACGCGGGGGCCGACCTCGATCCGCACCGAGAACGGGCAGCTCGCGGTCTACATTTTCGTCGACATCGCCGGACGCGACCTCGGCGGCTACGTGGCCGAGGCGCGCAAGGCCGTGGCCGACGAGGTGACGCTGCCCCAGGGCACGACGCTCCAGTGGAGCGGGCAATACGAGTACCTGGAGCGGGCCGAGGCGCGGCTTCGGATCGTCGTGCCGCTGACGCTGCTCGTCGTCTTCCTGCTCCTCTTCCTGAACTTCCGGCGGCTGACCGAGACGCTCATCGTGATGCTGTCGCTGCCGTTCGCCTTGGTCGGCGGGGTGTGGCTGCTGTGGTGGATGGGCTTCAACATGTCGGTAGCCGTCGCGGTGGGATTCATCGCGCTCGCCGGCGTCGCCGCCGAGACGGGGGTGATCATGCTGGTCTACCTCGACCACGCCTGGGACGAGGTGCGGGCCGGGTGCAGCCGCGAGGAGCGCCCCCCGACGCGGGCGGACCTGCGCGGCGCCATCATGGTCGGCGCGGTCGAGCGGGTACGGCCCAAGATGATGACGGTGGTCGCCATCATGGCCGGTCTCGTCCCGATCCTATGGAGCACCGGCTCGGGCTCGGAGGTCATGCAGCGCATCGCCGTGCCGATGATCGGCGGCATGGTCTCCTCCACCGCGCTGACCCTCGTGGTGATCCCCGCCGTCTACGCGCTCGTGAAGGGCTGGACGCTGCCGCCGGGCAACCAATCCCAGGCGACGGCCGTCGAGGAGCCGACACATCACCGGGTCGCCGCCGAGTAGCGACGCCGGCGCCCCAACCTGCATCGAAGGAGCAACTCATGCCGTCACCGGCCCGCAAGGCCGTCCTCTACCGGATGGTCACGCCCGAGCACACCTGCCCTACGGCCTGAAGGCCAGGGACCTCCTCGAACGCCAGGGCTTCGCGGTCGAGGACAACCTGCTGAC
>NZ_BACT01000067.1:0-2158 GCF_000333255.1 Methylobacterium sp. B1
CGACGGGGCGGCGGGACGAGCCGCTGCCGACACCGGCGCCGACGGCACCAGGCGAGCGAGGCNGTCCCGCGCCCTGTCCACGAGCGCGGTCGGCAGGCTCCCCGCCACCCGACCCGCAAGGTCGGACACGGCGGGACCGTCGTGCCCGGTCCAATACCCGGCGGACCCCGCCGCGAGCGCGGCGAGGGCCCCGGCGAGCCATGCGGACCGGTTCATTTCCCGGCCTGGATGATCAGCTTGTCCTCGACCGTGCCGGTCTCGCCCTGGACCTTCGCGGCCAGCGACAGGCGCCAGCGGCCCTGCATTCCGAGATGGGCCTTGAAGCGGTAGATGCCGGGCTCGGTCGAGGGCACCTGCTCGACCTTGGTGGCCATCTCCTCCATGGCGTCGGGCGCCATGTCGAGCCGCTTGGCGAAGACCACGGCGTCGGTCACCGGCTTGCCGCTGCGCTTGTCCACCAGCCGGACGGCGAGGACGGCATCGCCGACTTTGGCCTCCTGCTGGACGAGTTGGAACTGGTAGTTCTTGGTGTCCGCAAATGCGGACGAGGTGAGAGCCGGCACCGATAGCACGGCACCGAGCAGCGCCGCCTTGAGCGGGCGCGCGAGGGTGTTCTTGGTCACGGGTGTCATCTCCTGAACGCGATGGGTGCCGGCGCGCAGGCACGCGGCATCGTGCCGGCGCTCACGCCGGCGGCATCGGGTTCAGGCTCGGGGAGGCTCGGGTAGCGGCGTCCCGTGCACGCTCGCGAACGGGGGTGCCGCGGGCCAGGCCAAGGCCGCCCGCGTTCCGACGGGCGCCGGGAGGACGACCGCTGTGGGCAGGAGCGAGGCGACGGGGGCGAGGCACAGGGCCATCAGCGGGCAGTCCTTGGCGCAGTCCGGCTTGGCCGCCTTCTCGTGCGGACAGCAGGGCATGTCGTCCATGGCCATATCCGCCATGTCGATCCGACCGGAGCCGTCGTCGGCCATGACCATGACAGGCATGGCGTGGCCGTGATGGTCGTGGACGGCGGCCGGCATCGCGGCGTGCATGCCCGCGGTGGCCGCGGGAGCGGTCACCGGCGTCAGGGCGAGACTGAGGACCGCCAAGAGCGGCAACAGTCGCCGGAGGGCGAGCCAGAACGTCACGAATCCAAGATGCCAAATTCCGGGCCGGCGCGAAAGTCCGGCTGACGGTCTCAGGAACGGCGAACGCGCCGGTTGGTTGCGCTTGGCTCAGGCGGGCTCGGCCGGATAGCCGGCCTCTGCGATGGCCCGGGCGATCCGGTCGGCCGATCCCCTGGTTCCCGACACGGTGACCAGCTTCGCCCCGAGGTCGACCGCGACGCCTGCGTTCGGCTCGATGGCCTGCACGGCGCGGGTCACGGACTTGGCGCAGCCGCCGCAGCCCACTTTCTCGACCTTCAAATGGATCATGACGCTCTCCTTCGGACGATGTCCCGAGGAGATGGGGCTTCCCACCGTTGGAAGGTCAAGGGGCGGAATGATGTCCTCAGACCGAGACCTGCGCATCCGGGCGGCCGCTTCCGCCTGATGATCGTTGGAGATGCCCCCCGGCCGAGGCAATCCGTGTAAAGACAGTCCGGCACGATCTGCCCGGGGAGGCACTTTGCCGTCCTGGAGTTGACGGAGCAAACGTCCGGTTTCGGGATTTGCTCAGCGGCGCATAAATGGCGGTGTTGGGTCGTCAGCGGACAGGGTCGGCCTGGAAAGGCTCCGGTCCGGAGGGTTCCCCTTTCGGCCGGTGGCAGGCGCACGCCGCGGCTTTCTCGTCGGCGCGGCCCCACATCGGCGCTTCGCAAGTGAGGAGCTGTGTTAGCAGATGCGCCAGCGGCGCCGCTTGATAAGGCTTCTGAAGCACCGGGGCTGACCGATACGCTTCCTCCAACCCCTGCGTGCCGTAGCCGGTCGCGAACAGGAACGGCGTGCAGCGCTCTAACAGCAGGTCGGCTACCGGATAGCTGCGGGCGTCGCCCAGGTTGACGTCCAGCACGGCCAAGTCGAACTTCCCGGTGCGGACATGATCCACGGCCTTGTCGAGGCGCATGGCCACCACGACCTCGCAGCCGAGGTCGAGCAGCATGTCCTCCGCGAGCATGGCCACGAGGCTCTCGTCCTCGAACAGCAGAACGCGGCGCCCTTTCAGCAAAATCATC
>NZ_BACT01000066.1:0-2271 GCF_000333255.1 Methylobacterium sp. B1
CCTCGGGCATAACGGCCCGGACGGACCGACGCTGCTGCCCCTGGAAGGCGCGCACCGGACGATCCCCAGCGCGATCTTCTTCGAACTCGGCCGGGAGCCCATCATCGGCCGGGCCGCGACGGCGGCCTATGTCGAGGGCCGGTCCGGCCGGATGATGCGCGGCCTGAAATCCGTCCTCGGCACCCCGCTCATGGATGAGGCCACACCGGTCGGCCGCCAGCGGCTGCGCCTGCGCGACGTCATCGCCCGCTATCTCACGGCCGTGAAGGAGCGCGCCGAGGCCGCCTGCGGCCAGAGCCTCGACAGCGTGGTCCATGGCCGCCCGGTCCACTTCGTCGATGGCGATCCGGAGGCGGACCGCCGGGCCGAAGACACGCTGCGGGACATTGCCCGCGACGTCGGCTTCCGGGAGGTCTCGTTCCAGTACGAGCCGATCGCGGCCGCCCTCGACTACGAGCGGCAGGTCCGGTCCGAGGAGATCGCGCTGGTCGCCGATATCGGCGGCGGCACCTCGGATTTCTCCATCGTGCGCCTCGCGCCGGAGCGCCGGGGCCGGCCGGACCGGGCCGGCGACATCCTGGCCAATGACGGCGTGCGGATCGGCGGCACCGATTTCGACCGTCAGCTCAGCCTCGGCACGGTGATGCCGCTCCTCGGCCTCGGAAGCCCGATGCGCCGGGGCGACCTCGCGGTGCCGAACGCCTATTACCACGACCTCGCCACGTGGTCGGCGATCAACCGTCTCTACAATCAGAAGACCCTGCGGGAGATCGACGAGGTGATCCGCGACGGCGCCCGGCCCGACCTGCTCGCGCGGCTGCCCGAGGCGGTGGAGGGGGAGCGCGAACACCCCCTGGCCGGGGCGGTGGAAGGCGCCCAGATCGCGGCCTCCGAGCAGGATGCGACGGTGCTCGATCTCGGCTTCTGGAGCGCGGCCTCTCCGTGCCGTGGATCGCGCGACCCTGTCGGCCCAGACCGGTGACCTCGCGCGGGCCGTGGCGGCCCGGATCGCGCGCTGCCTCGCGCAGGCGGAATTGCCGGCCGACCGGGTCGACGCCCTGTTCCTGACCGGCGGGTCCACCGGCCTGCCGCATCTGCGCGCCGCGCTCACGGCCGCGCTGCCCGCCGCCCGGGTGGTGGAGGGGGACACGTTCGGTTCGGTGGGGCTGGGCCTGACCATCGAGGCGGCCCGGCGCGGAGCGTGAAGCCGCACCCGGGTGACGTCGCCCGGCCCTCGGGCACTCGGCGTCGCCCGGATGACCTAGAGGGCTGCATCACCCGGGACGCTTGTACCTGAGACGGGGGCGCTGCGGCGCCGCGCTGCCGAATGGCCGCGATCGCGCGGCTGCGATTGACGGGCCGGCCCCGATCCCCGACAAGGCGGTCCCTTCCGCTCGGAGACAACGGCGGCCCATCCGGGCTCCTCCGCGCCGCCTCGCCCGATGCTGTTCAACTCCTTCGTCTTCCTCCTCGCCTTCCTGCCGGCCGCGCTGATCCTGCACGGGCTGGTGGCGCGCGCCGCGCCCGCGTGGCGGCTGCCGCTCCTCGTCGGCCTGTCCTTCGTGTTCTACGGCTGGTGGGATGTCCGCTTCGTGCCGCTGCTCGCCGGCTCGATCCTGGCGAACTGGTGCGTGGCCCGTCTCTATCGGCACAGGCCCGGCCGATGGCTGATCCCGGTCGCCATCGCCGCCAACCTCGCCCTCCTGGGGGTGTTCAAGTACCTCGATTTCGCAGCCGATCTCGCCAACCTGATCCCCGGCCTGGAGGCGCAGCGGCTCGGCCTCGCCCTGCCGCTCGGCATCTCGTTCTTCACCTTCCACCACATCATGTATCTCGCCGACCTGCGGGCCGGCCGCGCGCCGAGCTTCGGGCTCGTGAAATACGCCCTCTACATCGCCTTCTTCCCGCAGGTTCTCGCCGGCCCGCTCGTGCGCTGGAGCGAGATCATGCACCAGTTCGACGAGGCGCCCTACGCGCGGCCCGACGCCGCCGAGCGCTTCGCCCGCGGGCTGATGCTGCTCACGGTGGGGCTGGCCAAGAAGGTGTTCCTCGGCGATCCGCTCGCGGAATACGTGAATCCCGTGTTCCAGGCCGCCGCCGCCGGCAAGGCCGTCACGGTGGTGGAGGCGTGGCAGGCGACGCTGGGCTTCACCTTCCAGATCTATTTCGACTTCTCCGGCTACACCGACATGGCGCTGGGCATCGCGCTGCTGTTCGGCCTCGTCCTGCCCCAGAATTTCGACGCGCCCTACCGCGCCACCTCCCTGCGCG
>NZ_BACT01000065.1:0-1445 GCF_000333255.1 Methylobacterium sp. B1
GACGCGCTGCGATTCGCGCGGGCGCATTTCGCCGCCGACGAGGTGTCAGCCCTGTCCCGAGCATCCCGGAGCACGGTCGAGCGTGCTTTCTTCGGTCTGTGANCCGNCAAGGAAGCCGTGGTGAAGGCGCTCGGCAGCGGCCTGTCGCTGCCCCTCGACCGGTTCAGCGTCACCGTTCCGCCTGAAGCCCCGCGTCTCCTCCGGGCGGTCGGCGACGGATCCTGGACACTGGACGGCCCGTGGAGTCTCGCGGATCTCGATTGCGGCGCGGACCATCTCGCCACGGTTGCGGTGCGCTCGGCCGCGGTGGCGATCACGAGCCACCGGCTCTCCGACGATTGGCCCGAACATCTCGGCTGAAAAGGCGCAACACCGCGCTTGCGGTGGGGGAAAGGCGCGGCTATACACCCGCTCGCCGGCCTTGGCGGAGACGCGGGACGGCCTTCGGAGTGTAGCGCAGTCTGGTAGCGCACCACGTTCGGGACGTGGGGGTCGCAGGTTCAAATCCTGCCACTCCGACCAAAACTTAGCAGAGACCGGAATGGCTGCCCCGACAGCTATCCCGACAGAAACCCTCTCTGCGGATGCCCTTAGAACCCTCCGCACCTCTCCGCGTCCGACAGCTCGCCGCGGTCCGTGCTTGCCTGCTCTACCCGCAAGGGCTGCGGCACGAGGCTTACCCGTCGGCGATGCCGGTCCTGCTCAAGCTGGGGCTGGTGGTGTCACAATCCGCCCAGGGCCAGGGCCGTGAAATCTCAGCATGGTTCATCACTGAGGCTGGGCGTGCGCACCCCGCGGAGATCGACGGCGCGCTGACAGGGCGCCGTAGGTTGTAGCGATACTGCCACAGACGCTTACCGTAGGTTGTGGTACCTCCGTTTTCGGAGGAAGCCATGACAAACGGCGCAGAAGCAATAATCAGCGCGGTCGCGGCTCTAAAAGAGCTGTTAAAGATAAATGGGCTTAGCGACAAATTCTATATAGAGTTCGATGACAATCTGTCCGGCCGCTCGCTGCATTCGTTCATCGTCAATGGCCTCGGCATAGCCAGCGATCCCAGCGTTTGGCCGCAGGGCGCCCCAGAGTACAAATTCCTGTGCCGCGATCAGATTGATGTCCTGGGTGCGCGGATTCGATGGCCGATTCAAAGCACGCCGGGCGGGTAGCAGCAGAGGAACCCGGACGGAGCGCGTATCACTCCTGCCTATCGCACGGGACCTCAAACGGCGTTAGGGCGTCGCGCGCGTGCTGCCGCCAGATATGGCGCTGGACCCAGTTACAACACGAACGATGGACACCTGTCATGTCGGTCTTCCCCCCCGGGTGGAGGCGCCGGACGGGGACGGCTGCCTGCGCCCTCGCCCTGGCGCTGGGAGCCGCCGGCCCGGCCGCCGCGCACCCGCCGAAGGGCCGCGGCGCGGCCTCCGCGGCGTCTGCCGCCGATG
>NZ_BACT01000064.1:0-3336 GCF_000333255.1 Methylobacterium sp. B1
AGCACGAAGTCGGAGGGCGGCTGGACTTTCATGGCGCTGATCTTCACCATCACGCTGGTGGTGATCATGCTCGCCGGCTCGGTGTGGGTCATGTACCACCTCAACCACAACATGATGCCGATGGATGCCCACGACGTCATGAACAACGCCCGCTGAGCGCGCGTCCGCAGATGAGACCCGCGGGGTCGGCGGGGGGCTTGAGCCCCTCCCCGGCCCCGATTGCGTTGTGGCGGCGCGTCGTGTTCGGCGTCGGCGCGGGCCTCGTCTTCGTCGTCCTGCTCGGGCTCGGCACGTGGCAGGTGGAGCGGCGGGCCTGGAAGCTCGACCTGATCGCCCGGGTCGATGCCCGGGTCCATGCCCCGCCGGTGCCGGCCCCCGACTCCGCCGCATGGCCGCGCGTCGGCCCCGACGACGCCTACCGGCACGTCCGGCTCGCGGGCACCTTCCTGCACGATCGCGAGATCCTGGTTCAGGCCGTCACCGAGCGCGGCGGCGGATTCTGGGTGCTGACGCCCCTGCGGCGTCCGGACGGCAGCCTCGTGCTGGTCAATCGCGGCTTCGTGCCCGGCGACCGGCGGGATCCGGCGACCCGGGCGGCCGGGCAGGTCGCGGGGGAGACCACGGTGACCGGCCTCCTGCGGCTGACCGAGCCCGGGGGCGCGTTCCTGCGCTCGAACGATCCCAAGGACGACCGCTGGTATTCCCGCGACGTGGCCGCCATCGCGGCGGCGCGCGGCCTGACCGGCGTCGCCCCCTACTTCGTGGATGCGGACGCGACGCCCAATCCCGGCGGGCTGCCGGTGGGCGGCCTCACGGTGATCGCCTTCCCCAACAACCACCTCGTCTACGCGATCACGTGGTACGGGATGGCGCTGATGCTGGCGGGCGCGGTTGTCTACGTCCTGCGGGGCGGACGCGGTCCTGGACCTGCGGGGGAGTAGCCCGCGTCAAGCGCGTGTCTATAATGGCGTGACAAACGCCATAACGAGTCAACGCCATGACCTCCCGCATCCCGAACTTCGCCGAAATCCCGCTGGCCGGCGAATCGCTCGCGGTCGCGGCGCCGGCGCTGGGCGAGCCCTGGATGACGCCGGAGGGCATCCCGGTGAAGGGCCGCTACGGACCGGAGGACCGGGAGGGCCTCGAGTTCCTCGACACCTATCCGGGCATCGCGCCGTTCCTGCGCGGCCCCTACCCGACCATGTACGTCACCCAGCCCTGGACGATCCGGCAGTACGCCGGCTTCTCCACGGCCGAGGATTCGAACGCCTTCTACCGCCGCAACCTCGCGGCCGGCCAGAAGGGCCTGTCGGTCGCCTTCGATCTCGCCACCCACCGCGGCTACGATTCCGACCATCCCCGGGTCTCCGGCGATGTCGGCATGGCGGGCGTGGCGATCGACTCGATCTACGACATGCGCACGCTGTTCTCGGGGATTCCCCTCGACGAGATGACCGTGTCGATGACGATGAACGGCGCGGTGCTGCCGATCCTCGCGCTCTACATCGTCGCCGCGGAGGAGCAGGGCGTGCCGCCGCAGAAGCTCGCCGGCACGATCCAGAACGACATCCTCAAGGAGTTCATGGTCCGCAACACCTACATCTATCCCCCCAAGGGATCGATGCGGATCATCTCGGACATCTTCGCCTACACGTCGAAGAACATGCCGAAGTTCAACTCGATCTCGATCTCCGGCTATCACATGCAGGAGGCCGGGGCGACGAACGACCTGGAGCTCGCCTACACGCTCGCCGACGGCGTCGAGTACATCAAGGCGGGCCTCGCCGCCGGGTTGACCATCGACCAGTTCGCCCCGCGCCTGTCGTTCTTCTGGGCGATCTCGACCAACTTCTTCATGGAGGTCGCCAAGATGCGGGCCGCGCGCCTGATCTGGGCGAAGCTCGTGAAGGGGTTCGATCCGAAATCGGAGAAATCCCTGGCCCTGCGCACCCATTCGCAGACGAGCGGCTGGTCGCTCACCGCGCAGGACGTGTTCAACAACGTCACCCGCACCAACATCGAGGCGATGGCGGCGACGCAGGGCGGCACGCAGTCGCTCCACACCAACGCGCTGGACGAGGCGTTGGCGCTGCCCACCGACTTCTCGGCGCGGATCGCCCGGAACACGCAGCTGTTCCTGCAGCAGGAGAGCGGCACCACCCGGATCGTCGATCCCTGGGGTGGCTCTTACTATGTGGAGAAGCTCACGGCCGACATGGTGGCCCGGGCCTGGGAGCACATCCGCGAGGTCGACGGCCTCGGCGGCATGGCCAAGGCGATCGAGGCCGGGATCCCGAAGCTCCGCATCGAGGAGGCTGCCGCCCGGGCCCAGGCCCGGATCGATTCCGGCCGGCAGACCATCGTCGGCGTGAACAAGTTCCGGGCCGACGACGACATGGCCATCGACCTGCTGCGGGTCGACAACGGCAATGTCCGCCGGCTCCAGATCGACAAGCTCAAGCGCCTGCGCGCCGAGCGCGACGAGGCGGCGGTGACGGCCCGGCTGGAGGCCCTCACGAAGGCCGCCGACGGCACCGAGAATCTGCTGGAGCTCGCCGTCGAGGCCGCCCGCGCCAAGGCGACGGTGGGGGAGATTTCCGAGGCCCTGGAGAAGGCCTGGGGCCGGCACCGCGCCGAGATCCGCTCGATCTCCGGCGTCTACAAGCGCGAGGTGGGGGGCATGTCGCCTGTGGTCGAGGAAGTCCGGGCGCTGGTCGAGGCGTTCGAGGAGAATGACGGCCGCCGGCCGCGCATCCTGGTCGCCAAGATGGGCCAGGACGGGCACGACCGCGGCCAGAAGGTGATCGCCTCGGCCTTCGCGGATCTCGGCTTCGACGTGGATATCGGGCCGCTCTTCGCCACCCCGGCGGAGGCCGCCCGGCAGGCGGTGGAGAACGACGTCCACATCGTCGGCGTCTCGTCCCTGGCTGCCGGCCATCTGACCCTGGTGCCGGAGCTGAAGGCGGCGCTGACCGAGCAGGGCCGGGACGACGTGATGATCGCCATCGGCGGCGTCATCCCGCCGGGCGACTACGAGGCGCTGACGGCCGCGGGCGCGGCGGCGATCTTCCCGCCCGGCACGGTCATCGCCGAGGCGGCCGCCAAGCTGATCCGCGCGCTGAACGAGCGGCTGGGCTACGCGGCGCGGCAGGCGGCGGAGTAGAAGGCTTCCCGAGGCGGCCGGACCGGCCGCCTCGCCCCATGCCCTGGCGCGCCCCTCGTCCTGAGGTGCCGGAGCGAAGCGGAGGCCTCGAAGGAGGCCTCCATCCGGCCGCGCGATCCCTGGAGCCCCCCTGCGGCGCCCGCTGACGCGCGCACCTCAGGATGGGGCGGTGG
>NZ_BACT01000063.1:0-4464 GCF_000333255.1 Methylobacterium sp. B1
GGGGCCATCGTCTGCGCCGGCGCGGTCGCCGCCTCCGGTTTGATCGCCGACCAGATCGGCCGCCGCAACGCCCTGATCATGAGCGCCTCGCTGATCGGCTTCTTGGCCATCGGCAGCATCATCGCGCCGCTCCTGTTCGGCGAGAGCGCCATCGGGCAGACGATCTACGTCACGATCGGCTTCATGCTGCTCGGGCTCGCCTATGGTCAGACCGCGGGCGCCGTGACGGCCCGGCTGGGCAACCGCTACCGCTACACCGGCGCCGCGCTCACCTCCGACTTCGCGTGGCTGATCGGGGCCGGCTTCGCGCCGCTCGTGGCCCTGTTCCTGTCGCAGCGCTACGGCTTGGCGATGATCGGCGTCTACCTCCTCTCCGGCGCGGTCTGCAGCCTCGTGGCCCTGTTCACCGACCGGTCGGAACTGCGCCAGATGTAGTCGGCGGGCGGCGGCGCAGGCCGCCCGATCCGCCCATCGCTGACAGGAACGCCGCCTCGCGCGGCACGGCAGAAGCGCCGCGCAAGCGGCCTGGGATGACGAGACGCGTGCTGTGACCTCTACGACCCATCGACCGGACAGGACCGACACCGCGACCCGCCGAGGCGGCCGCGGGCGGCGCCTCCTGCCGCTCCTGACCCTGCCGCTCCTGACCCTGCTCGGCGGCTGCAACTTCGTGGTCATGCAGCCGGCCGGCTACGTGGCCGAGCAGCAGCGCAACCTCGTGCTGGCGGCGACCGGGCTGATGCTCCTGATCATCGTCCCGGTGATCGCCTTCACGCTGATCTTCGCGTGGCGCTACCGCGCCACGAACGAGGACGCGGTCTACGATCCCGAGTGGCACCACTCGACGCAGCTCGAGGTGCTGATCTGGACGGCGCCGCTGATGATCATCATCGCGCTGGGGCCCTGACCTGGATTGGGACACACACCCTCGATCCGTTCCGGCCGCTCAGCAAGATTGACACGAAGCGCGACGTCCCGGCCGGCACGGTGCCGCTGGAGGTCGAGGCGGTGGCCATGGATTGGAAGTGGCTGTTCCTCTACCCGCAATACGGGATCGCCACGGTCAACGAGCTGGCCGCGCCGGTGGACCGGCCGATCCGCTTCAAGATCACCGCCACCGACGTGATGAACACGTTCTACGTGCCGACCCTCGCCGGCATGGTCTACGCCATGCCGGGCATGCAGACCCAGCTCCACGCGGTGATCAACCGGGAGGGCGCCTGGGAGGGCCGCTCGGCGCATTACAGCGGCGCCGGCTTCTCGAACATGTTCTTCAAGTTCCACGGCCTGGCCAACGACAAGTTCGACCAGTGGATCGCCAAGGCCAAGGCCGAGGGCGGCGAGCTCACCCAGGAGGCCTACCTGAAGCTCGAGGAGCCGAGCGAGGCCGAACCGGCGCGGTTCTACAAGTCCTACATGAAGGGCCTCTACGACCGGATCATCGGCATGTGCCCCCGGCCCGATCAGATGTGCGTCGGCGAGATGGTGAAGATCGACGCGCAGGGCGGCGCCTCCGGCGCGGAGGCGGAAGAGAACTACAAGCGGCTCCGGTACGACAACCGCCTCGCCGAGCGCGGGATCGAGGGCCCCGGCGCCACGTCGCCGGCCTCGGAGACCGGCCCGCACGGCCAGACGCAGCCCCAGGGCATGAAGCCGCGGCCCGATATGGGCAACCCGGACGTCCGGAGCCAGAAGGCGCCGGACAGCCAGGGCCAGAGCGAGGGCGAGCAGATCGCGCCCAAGCAGCTGAACCAATGATTCCGCGCGTGATGCCAGCGGAACCCACACACAAGACCGGCGGTCGCCGTCGAACCCACTGAACGGGCCGATCCCATGTTCGCAAACCTGGACCTACAGCAGCTGCTCGTCGGACGATTTACGATCGAGCAGATCCCCTATCACGAGCCGATCCTGCAGGGGACCTTCGCCGGCGTGGCCGTGGTCGGCCTCGCCGTGCTCGGGGTCATCACCTATTACCGCTTCTGGGGGCCGATGTGGCGTGACTGGATCACGTCGATCGACCACAAGAAGATCGGCATCATGTACTGCATCTTCGCGGGCGTGATGCTGCTGCGCGGCTTCGCCGACGCGATCCTGATGCGCTCGCAGCAGGCGGTCGCCTTCGGTGACCAGCAGGGCTTCCTGCCGCCGCACCACTACGACCAGATCTTCACCGCCCACGGCATGATCATGATCTTCTTCGTGGCGATGCCGTTCGTCACGGGGCTCATGAACTTCGCGGTGCCGCTGCAGATCGGCGCCCGCGACGTGGCCTTCCCGTTCCTGAACAATTTCAGCTTCTGGATGACGGTGGCCGGCGGCATGCTGGTGATGGTCTCGCTGTTCGTCGGCGAGTTCTCCCGCGCCACCTGGCTCGCCTACCCGCCGCTCTCCGGCGCCGCGATGAGCCCCGGCGTCGGCGTCGACTACTACATCTGGGCGCTGCAGATCGCCGGCATCGGGACGCTGCTCTCGGGCATCAACCTGATCGCCACCATCGTGAAGATGCGGGCGCCCGGCATGACCATGATGAAGCTGCCGATCTTCGTCTGGTCGTCGCTGTGCACCAACATCCTGATCGTGGCCGCCTTCCCGATCCTCACGGCCGTTCTCGCGATGCTGTCGCTCGACCGCTACATCGGCACGCATTTCTTCACGAACGACCTCGGCGGCAACGCCATGCTGTACTTCAACCTGATCTGGATCTGGGGTCACCCGGAGGTCTACATCCTGATCCTGCCGGCCTTCGGCGTGTTCTCGGAGATCACCTCGACCTTCTGCGGCAAGCGCCTGTTCGGCTACACCTCGATGGTCTACGCGCTGGTGGTGATCACCATCCTCGCCTACCTCGTGTGGCTGCACCACTTCTTCACGATGGGCTCGGGCGCGGACGTGAACTCGTTCTTCGGGATCACGACCATGATCATCTCGATCCCGACGGGCGCGAAGATCTTCAACTGGATGTTCACGATGTACCGCGGCCGGATCCGGTTCGAGGTGCCGATGATGTGGGTGGTGGCGTTCATCGTCACCTTCGTGATCGGCGGCATGACCGGCGTCCTGCTCGCTGTGCCCCCGGCCGACTTCGTGCTGCACAACTCGCTGTTCCTGATCGCGCACTTCCACAACGTGATCATCGGCGGCGTGCTGTTCGGCATGTTCGCCGGCGTGACCTTCTGGTTCCCCAAGGCCTTCGGCTTCAAGCTCGACGACTTCTGGGGGAAGGTCGCCCTCGGGTTCTGGGTGACCGGGTTCTACGTCGCCTTCATGCCGCTCTACGTGCTCGGCCTGATGGGCGTGACCCGGCGCATGCAGCACTTCGACGACCCGTCGCTGCAGATCTGGTTCGTCATCGCCGCCATCGGCGCGGCGCTCATCGCCTGCGGCATCGCCTCGCAGATCATCATGTTCGTGGTTTCGATCCGGAACCGCGACAAGCTGCGCGACCTCAGCGGCGATCCGTGGGGCGGCCGGACCCTCGAATGGTCCACCTCTTCGCCGCCGCCGGACTACAACTTCGCCTTCACGCCGGTGGTCCACGATTCCGATGCGTGGTGGGACATGAAGAACCGCGGCTTCGACCGTCCCCTCAAGGGCTACAAGCCGATCCACATGCCCAAGAACACCGCGACCGGCGCGATCCTGGCGGGGCTCAACTTCGCCTTCGGCCTGGCCATGGTCTGGTACGTCTGGTGGCTGGCGGCGCTCACCTTCGTGGCGATCTTCGTCGTCGCGATTGCCCACACCTTCAATTACAATCGCGACTACTACATTCCCGCCGACGTCGTCAGTCGGACGGAAGGTCAGCGGACGCGCGAACTGGAGATGGCGTGATCCGATGATGCACGCGGAGACTGCACCCCCCGGCGCCGCGGCGCCGGTCTTCTACCAGACCGACGAGGAGGGCCATCATTCCGAGGGCTCGACCATGCTCGGGTTCTGGCTCTACCTGATGAGCGATTGCCTCATCTTCGCGACCCTGTTCGCGACCTACGGGGTGCTCGGGCGCAGCTTCGCGGCCGGCCCCACCCCGAAGGAGCTGTTCGACCTGCCCGGCATCGCGGTGAACACCGCCATGCTGCTGTTCTCGTCCATCACCTACGGCTTCGCCATGCTGGAGATGGACCGGGACCGGGTGAAGCAGACGCAGATCTGGCTCGCCATCACCGGCCTGTTCGGCGTGGCCTTCGTGGCCCTGGAGATCCGGGAATTCGTCCACCTGTTCCACGAGGGCGCGCCGCCCTGGCGCAGCGCGTTCCTGTCGTCGTTCTACACCCTGGTCGGGACCCACGGCCTGCACGTCTCCATGGGCATCCTGTGGCTCGTCGTGCTGATGGTGCAGGTCAGCAAGCGCGGCCTGATCGTCGAGAACAAGCGCCGGCTGATGTGCCTGTCGATGTTCTGGCACTTCCTCGACCTGATCTGGATCGGCGTCTTCACCGTCGTCTACCTGATGGGAGTGCT
>NZ_BACT01000062.1:0-4998 GCF_000333255.1 Methylobacterium sp. B1
CGGGCGTGCCGCCCCCTGCATGCGCCTGGATGATTCGACGATGCCCGGTGACCTGATCCCCTGCAGCCTGTTCCTGATCGGGATCCTCGTTTCGCTCGCCGCGGATTGTCGCCTGCGCCGTGTCGAGCCGGCGCCCTGGGCCAACGGCTGCATCACGGCCGCCGGGGCCGCCCTGGTCTTCGCGGCCTGCGCGGCTGCGATGCGCTGAGGAACCGCCAGCCCCAGGACGCACTTTCCCACCGGCAATCAGGCGCCGCGCCAGGACGTGCGGCCGGCTGGGCGAGGGATTCATGGTTTCGATGCAGGCCCTGATCGGCTGCGGTCTCGTTCTCACCGGGATATTGATCGAAAGTGCTGCGTCGGCAGGTCGCTACCCCAGCGCGATCAGCATCCAGGTGCGAGCCTTCGCCATCAGCTCCCCATCCCCGGCCGACGGATCGGACGCGATCACGCGGCCGATGATCTGGCGGGCGTCCGTGCCACTCATCCCGATTCCCTGCGCGAAGCCGCTCAGGCGCTGCATCAGGCGATTGGCGGTGGCTTCGCGATCCAGATCGGCCTCGGGCTCGCTCATCCGTTCACCGGGTGCGCCAGCAGGATCGCGGTCCGGACCATGGTGCGCGTCCAGGCCGGCGTGTCGGTGGTGAGCGCATCGGCCGCATGGGCGTGCGTTCGGATGGTCACGACGAGGTCGAGGCTCCAACCCTTCGCAAGCGGGTACGCGTCGGTAGCGAGGTTGGCCGGCACCGCGTCGACCGCAGCATCGATCTCCTGATCGGTGACCTCAGCGGCTTTCCGGACTTCGGAGACGGTCGGGTCGGTGGCTACGCGAACCTGCGGCTGATGTCCGCTGAACCCGCCTCAGATTCGCCGAACCTGAGGGACCTGTTAGAAAACCGTCTTCGGTCAAAAAAACCATCCAACCTCGCTCGGTTAGATGGTGGGCGCGACAGGGATCGAACCTGTGACCCCTACCATGTCAAGGTAGTGCTCTCCCGCTGAGCTACGCGCCCGGGCCGGAGCCGTTCTTGCTCCGGTGGGCGGGGCCTATAGCGGCTGGCCGGCGAGGGCGCAAGCAGAACCTGCATCGCGGATCGGATCGATCGCGCCCGGCCGGGCACCGGACGACCGGATCGCGACGGGGCCGGACTGCATCGGCGATGTCTGGCAAGGGTTTGCGGGCAAGGGTTTGCGGGAAAAATCTTCGGGCGGGTTCAATCGACCGGCTTGGATGCGGTTCGAGGCCGAAGCCGGCCCTGGTGCACGCCGGCGGAAAAATGCGCTATGGCCCTGCCGCTCGGCATCAGGCCGTGCCGCGACACATGGCGGACACAGGGCGCCGGCATGCCGCCGCCTCACGCTTCAGGACATGCGCTACTTCATCGACCACGATCAGGGCGTTGCGATCCGCGGCTGGATCGTGCCGGACAATCCCCTCGCCATCAGCCGGGTCGTGGTCGCGGTCGACGGACGACGCGTGGCCGAGGTCCCGGCCAGCGTCATCGACGAGGCCTTCAAGCGCAACGGGTGGCATGCCACCGGGCAATGCACCTTCGTGGTCACGGAGGCGGAGGTGCCGGGGCTGACGGAGATCCCGCGGCTCGAATTGTACGATGCCGACACCAACGTGATGGTCTATCGCCGCATGCCGCCCGAGGGGCTGGTGCGGTTGCGGACCATGCTGATCAACACCGGCATCGAGCCCGAAACCGTCCTCCAGACGGCGCTCTTCCCGCATTTCCAGCATTGCTATTTCGGCATCCATAAGCTGCCGGACGAGATTCTCACCTGCGTCCTGACCGGCCCGGCCGCCCCGTCGGCCTTCCTGTCCGGCGCCGTGACCGTCCCGCGCTACGAGAACTTCCTGACGCCGGACCTGATGATCACCGCCATCCTGCTGCAGGAGCCGCAGATCGAGATGGCGACCCGGATGCGCTGGCTGAAGGCTCGGGCCGGGGATGCCGCCGATCCCGCACGCAGCTGGCGCCTGGGCCCGCTCGCCGAGGCCGCCGCCTTCGCGGAGGGGTACGACTTCTCCGACGTGAAGAGCCTCAAGCGCTTCTTCCGCATGCTGCCCGAACCCGCCTACCGGCTGCTCTACAATCCGCTGACCCGCCAACTCGGGACCCGCATGCCGGACGACCGGCTGCATCCGGGCAACTCCATCGCGGCGATCGAGATTCTCGCCCGCGTCGGGATCGTCGGGCACAAATCCCGGTTCCCCGCCTTCGCATCGACGCTGTTCGACCGCCTGGGGATCGCCAAGCCGATCCCGGCCCTGCCCCCGGTGCCGGCCGAGACGATGGCGCTCGCCGAGCGCCTGAAGGCCGTCAAGGCGGTGGAAGACATGATCGTCTTCGATGTCGCCATGTCGGATGCCGTGAAGGCCTCGGTCGACAAGAGCTGGAGTTGAGGGTGCCTGCGTCCGGGGCGGAGGTGCCCGAATTCCAGCCCCTGCCGGCGCAGCTCACGGGGCTCTGGCGCAAGCGGCGCGACCTCGCGGCGCGGGCGGCCTCGGACGGCCTGCGCGTCGCCCTCCCGGGCCTCGCGGGCCGCTGGGTCGAGATCGTCCTGTCCAACGACCCGGCCGAGGGCCGCGACACCCTCCCGGACATCAGCTTCGTCGGACCGGACGGACGCCCGGGCACGGTGCTGCCCCAGGAGGCCCGGGGCGGGGGCGCCTTCGCGTGGATCGGCCGCCTGCCCGAGGACGTCGTCGCGTTGCGCGTCGCCGATCCGGCGGGACGGGTCCCGGTCCGGCTGCGTCGGATCGCCGTGCATCGTCTCGCCCGGCCGATCCTGGCCGCGCGCGGTCTCCTGCGCGATCCCGGCCTGACCGCCCAGGCGCTCGCTTGGCGGATCCTCGGCAAGAAGGTGCGCGCCCGTGGCTTCCTCGGCCGGGCGCTGCGCCACCGGCGCGTCAGCGGCTACGAGGCGTGGCTCGGAACCCACAGCCTGCGCCGTGCGGAGCGGGACGGGATCGCCGCCGAGATCGCCGCCTGGACCGATCCGCCGCTGATCTCCGTGCTGATGCCGGTCCACAATCCCGACCCGAAGGTGCTGCGGGCGGCCCTGGCGTCGCTGCGCGCGCAGCTCTATCCCCACTGGGAATTGTGCGCCGTCGACGACGCCTCCACGCGCCCCGAGATCCCGCGGATCCTGAGCCGGGCGGCCGAGGCCGACCCGCGCATCCGCGTCCTCACCCGGCCGGAGAACGGCCACATCGCCCGGGCGACCAACGACGCGCTGGGCATGGCCCGGGGCGCGGTCTGCGCCTTCATGGACCACGACGACGCGCTCACCGAGGACGCCCTCTACGAGGTCGCCCGGGCGCTGCGCCGCGATCCGGACCTCGTGCTGATCTACAGCGACGAGGACAAGATCGACGGGCGCGGCCGCCGGTTCGACCCGCATTTCAAGGCCTGCTTCGACCGCGAGCTTCTCTACGCCCAGAACTATATCAACCATCTCACGGTCGTGCGCACCGAGGCGCTGCGCGCCGTCGGCGGCCTGCGTCCGGGCTTCGAGGGCAGCCAGGACCACGACCTGCTGCTGCGACTCACCGACGGGCTCGATCCCGGCCGCATCCGCCACATCCCGCGGGTGCTCTATCACTGGCGCGCCGCGCAGGGCTCCGGCACCTTCTCCGACCGGTCCCTCGCCCGGGCGGAGGCCGCGCGTTTGCGCGCCCTGGAGGAGGTCGTGGCCCCCTGGGGCGGCCGGGCGGAGCGCGGTCCCGGGGGCTTCAACCGCCTGATCCGGCCGCTGCCGGCGCCGCCGCCGCGGGTCTCCGCGATCATCCCGACCCGGGACCGGGCCGAGATCCTATCGGTGACCCTCGACGGCTTGCTCGGCGCGACCGACTACCCCGACATCGAGGTGGTCATCGTCGACAACGACAGCCGCGAGCCCGAGACCGCCGCCCTGTTCGCCCGCTACCGGGACGATCCGCGGGTGCGCGTTGTCCCGGTAGCGGGCGCCTTCAACTTCTCGGACCTGTCGAACCGCGGCGCCGCCGCGGCCACCGGCCCGGTGCTCCTGTTCCTCAACAACGACATCGAGGTGCTCGAGCCCGGCTGGCTCGCCGAGCTGGTCCGCCACGCGGTGCGGCCGGAGATCGGGGCCGTCGGGGCGAAGCTCCTCTATCCGGACCACACGATCCAGCACGGCGGCATCGTCCTCGGGATCGGCGGCGTCGCGGGCCACAGCCATCTCGGCGTCGCGGACGCGGATCCGGGCTATTTCTGCCGCATGGTCATCGCCCACGAGGTCTCGGCGGTCACCGGCGCGTGCCTCGCCATGCGGGCCGATGTCTTCGCGGCGGTCGGAGGCTTCGACGCCGAGGCCCTGAAGGTCGCCTTCAACGACGTCGATCTCTGCCTGAAGATCCGCCGGGCCGGCTACCGGATCGTCTGGACGCCCTTCGCCAGATTGATTCACCACGAGTCGAAGAGCCGCGGGGCCGAGGACACGCCCGAGAAGCGGAAGCGCTTCGAGGGCGAGGTGCTGACCATGCTGGACCGCTGGGGTCCCGAGCTGCGCGCCGACCCCTATTACAACATCAACCTGTCACGGAATTCGGCGCATTACCGGGTGTGAGCGGTCCACGCCCCGTGGCGCCGCCGATGGCCGCGACCACCGGTGCTATGCATGCGTCAGTGGGTGAACTTGCGTCCGGAGCCGGTTGCGATACCTCTGGACATGCCGCATGAGGCGGTTCCGGCCAAGGCGACCCCATAGGCGCGCGGCGAGGGCGGCAGCCAACAATGAGTTCGAATACCCCAATGGCCTCGGCCACGATCCTGGAGCGCGACGCCCAGCAGGCGGTGGGAGACCACAAGGTCCATCCCAACGAGATCGCCATCGGTGTGGTGATCGGACGCGCGTCCGAATACTTCGACTTCTTCGTCTTCGGCATCGCCTGCGTGCTGGTCTTCCCGAAGGTGTTCTTCCCCTTCGTCGACCCGCTGAAGGGCACGCTCTACGCCTTCTCGATCT
>NZ_BACT01000061.1:0-5000 GCF_000333255.1 Methylobacterium sp. B1
CCGGCGGGGTTGGCGCGACCCCCGCCCTCCAGGAACGCCTCCACGGTTGGTCCCCGCCTTGGCGGCCCCGGCTGCGGCGTGCTGCGGGATCCGGTCCGTGTCGAAGGGGCCGGGCAGCAGGTTGTTGATGGTCACCCCGTGCCGCACCGTCTGCCGGGCGAGGCCGGCCACGAAGCCCGTCAGCCCCCGATCGGGCGCCGTTCGACAGGCCGAGATGCTCGATCGGCGCCTTCACGGCGCCGGATGTGATGTTGACGATCCGGCCGAACTTGCGGGCGATCATCCCGTCGACGGTCGCCTGGATCAGGGCGATCGGCGCCAGCATGTTGGCGTCGAGCGCCCGGATCCAGGCGTCGCGGTCCCAGTCGCGGAAGTCGCCGGGGGGCGGCCCGCCGGCATTGTTGATCAGGATGTCGGGCTCTGGGCAGGCGGCGAGCGCCGCGGCCCGGCCGGCCTCGGTGGCGATGTCGCCCGCGACGGCGGTGACGGTGACCCCCGTCTCGCTGCGGATCTCCCCGGCGGTCCGCTCCAGGAGCTCCGCGTTGCGGGCCGTGATCGTCACCGCGACGCCCTCGCGGGCCAGCGCCAGGGCGCAGCCCCTGCCCAGTCCCTTGCTCGCCGCGCAGACGAGCGCCCGGCGCCCGCTCAAGCCGAGATCCATGGGGAGCCTCCGTGACCGGCCCTCGCCGCGAGGGCATCCGCCGCGTCATAGCCCGCCGGACGCCCCCCGCGGAAGCGATCCGGGACGGGGCCGCGGGCCTCTCAGGCGGTGTTCGGCCGGCGCCCGCCGCTCACCACGTGCGCAGGTCGCGGGCGCCGGGCCCGTCGGGACGCTCCTCCCGCTCCGGGGCGACGAACCCGGCCCACAACAGGGCCACCGCCCCGGTGAGAAGCGGAAGGGACGTGCTGAGGACGAGGCTGAGGGTCACGGCGATCCTGCCAGGCGGACGAGGTCGAGACGACGAGGTCAGGCTCTTTTGGTCCGAAAGTTGTTTTCGTGAGCTTAAGGTTGCCGGTCATATTGAAGAGGCCGCGGCAAAATCTGAATGCGCTGCGCCGCTCCAGTCACCGCCTGCGCGGTCGGGCCTCCCCGTCCGGGCGGAATCTGCGGTCGTGGCGCTCCGCATCGGGATGTCGCACGGCTGTTCGAGGACGGATCCGCGGGGCGACGGACCGGCTGCCGGCTCACGACTGCATCAACCCGCGCGATCCCCAGGCCGACGCGATTCCCAGGCCGGGCCGGCCACGTTCGTGCGCTCCGTCGCGAGGCGGCCTCTCCCCCAGATCACGCCCGGCGTGGATCGCGCCGGAGACGGCCTGTCGCCGCGCCTGTCCGACGCCTGCGTCCGAGATCTGCAACCGGACATCGCCGTGTCTCACGGCCGGATGGTGCCTAGGGCTGGGCGCAGCCTGCGGTCGGTGTCACGGCCCTGCCGGCAACCGCGTCGTCCAGCCGCGCCTGTCGCGTCCGCCGGGACACCGGGGGGCCGCTGCGCGCCGGCTCACGGCTGATCCGCGGCCTCGGACAGGGCGCCGAATTCGTTGACCATGCACTCGTGCATCCGGCGCAGCCACCCCCGCGCTTCCGTCCGCTCGGCCTCGGCCCGTTCGGCCCGTTCGGCCGCCGCACGGGCCTGCGCCTCGGCCTGCTCGGCCCGCTCGAGCGCCGCCCGCAGCAGCGATTCAGCGTGGCGGGCCCGGTCCTCCGCGGCGCGGCGTGCCGTCTCGGCCGCGCGCACCGAATGCTGCGCCTCCCGGACGGACTCGCGGGCGCTCGCCTGCAGGCCGCGGACCCGCGCTGCGACGCCGCGCACGGCGGTCAGGGAGGCCGACCAGTCATCCGCCTCCGCTTCGGCCGCGGGCCCGGCCGAAGCGGCGCCGGAGAACAGGGCGACGACCCGGTCGATCGGCGCGGCGTCGCCGTCGCGAGGCCCGACCGGGTAGGTCAGGGGATGGGACTCCATCGTCTCGGCCCGCGCCCGGGCGGCGCCGCTCATGCCGCCTCCTGATCGGTGAGGTCCGAGAACTCGGACAGGATCGCCTGCTGGACGCGTTCCAGCCATTCCTCGGCCTGCCGCGCCCGGTCCTCGGCGGCGCGGACGCGGGCCTCGGCGGCCCTGGCGCGTTCCTCCGCGGCGAGGACCTGGGCCTCGGCGCGCACCTGTGCCTCGCGCGCCTGCATCTCCGCCGTCCGGGCGCGCTCGTTGGAGGCGTGGATCTCCTCACGCACCTGATCCAGCACCTGTTCGATGCGCGCCTCCCGCTCACGGGCCTGCGCCTCGATCTCGCGGGCCTGGCGGGCTGCGGCCTGGACCCGGAGGATGAGGGCGTCCCAATCCTGCGGCGAGGCCGGCGGCTTCTGAAGCTCGGCCCGTGCGTGCAGCGACGAGACGACGCGCAGGACGTTGCCGAGGTTGGTTTCGGGCCCGGCGCCGGAGTCGCGCTGGGTCTTGTCTGCGGGTCGAAACCGAGGGTCGTTCAGAAGCCTCTGCAGCTCGCTCACGGATCCTCTGCTCCCTCTCGATCCAATTCCGATCCGCCTAGACTGTTTAGAATAGTTAACAAACAATTAAATGCGCTGCTGGCCGATTGTAGAATGTTAACACGATGGGCTCCGCCGCCCCGTGGGATCCGGCCCTGGCGATCGAGGCCCCCGCCGCAGGCTCGACCGCGCGGGACGCGCCCGGCCCGGATCCGCGCGGCCGGGTGCCGTCGAACGGACCCGGTGGGCCTGCGCCCCGAGGCCGCTGCCGCGCTGCCGGATGTGACGTTTGATACCGAAATCGCGCGGGGAATGAACGCGAATACAGATCGTCGCAGGACGCGATGGCTGGTTCGTCAGGAGGTCACGATGGCCGAGGAGCGCTTGGACGAGCCCTGGAGGCCTGCCTTCAAGACCGGGCAGATCTTCTTCGGGCGCCCGCTGGAATGCTGCGATTGTCTCATCTGGGAGCTCAGGGCATCCGGTGCGATGATCGAGCTTCATCCGGAGGCGATGCCGCCGCACACCCTGCGCCTGATCTCGATCGCCCTGCTCCTGAATCAGCCGTGCGAAGTCGTCGGGCGCGATGGCCGGAGGATCGAGTTGAGGTTCTCCTCGGGTTTGGACCGCCTGCTCCTGGGGGCGCGATGACGCGGGCGCCTGTCCGGCCTGCGGGCGACCCCGCTCCGCCACGGCCCGTGCTCATCCGACGCCGAAGCCTCCGCCGCAGCCTACGCCGCGGCCATCCGGGCCCATCGTCAGCGCGATGCACCCGCGCAGGTGCGCCATGACCGCTCCGCAAGTCATCGCCACGGTCGTCTTTCTGACCTCGGTCGGATCGGCGATGGCGCTCGCCCTCATGGCAGGCGCCTCGTCCGCTCTGGACGCGGTGACGCAGACGTTTGATCGCATGCGGCCGGACGAAACACGCGACCGGACGCGCCGCCGCCCGGACACCCCTACGGCATCGATCCCTGCCGACGGCGCGGCCGACCCCGTGGGCGCTGCGACAGGAAGCCCGGACGCTTCGCCTGCGCTCTGAGAACCCCTGTTTCGCATCGCCGGACAGGGCCGAAGGGAGACGGGAGCGCATCGCCGTGACCGTGGTCGGGATCCATCGCTCGCCCTGGAGAGCCGCCGGGCTGTTTGCGGCCGCCTGCGGCTTCGTCGGCCTGTGCGCGGTGCTCGTCCGCCCCACGCTGTTCCGGCGCGGTCCGGTGGTGTCCGTGGGGCCGCGCGGGATCGCTGCGCTACGCGACGCAGCTCAGCGAAACGCCGGTGGCCTGCGCGTGGCGGGTCCGCGGCCCTCGTGATCGCATGCTGCCGCGCGCGCTGCGGTACGCTAACCGACCTTGTCGTCCGGTTCGGTGGGCTCCACGCTCGTACCGAGCGCTCCACCGCGCGGCAAATCCACCGGACCGTGCCCGTCCCGGTTCAATATGCCGCCGTGATCTGGATTGCGCCCGTGGTTCGGGTGCGTCGCCTGCCGCTGGGCCTGTGCCAACTCCCTGTGGGTCGGCAGCGGCCGCCAAGGAGCGGGCGCGGCCCCCAGGCGAAGGGCCGTCGGGGTGCGCGTGAAATACACCGCCAGCACCACCCATGGGACGACGAAGACAACAAATGCGGTGAGACCCATGACGACGCTCCGCGAATCTTTGCCAGCAATAGTGAGAACGCTGTCGGTCCATTGCTGATCCCGCCGGGTCGAAATCAATCTCTGTCGCACCGCAACACAGTTTTCGTTGGTGGACGCGCGATGCCGCATCGCGTCGGCTTGGCAAGATCGGAAGCGGAAACGCCGATACGCCTGACCACGCTCCGTGATTTGGCTCGCGGCGTGCGGAAGCGGGCGGTGCCGCCGCGAAGCACCCGCAAGCCGCCTGCTTGAAGTCTCCGGATCGAACGTCTGGGCCGCCTCGTCAGGCCCCCACCGGGTGGATATCCGCCGGACAGATTTCTGGCGGCTCAACCACACAGGCCGCCATCACGCGTGGGCGAATGCCCTGACGCGGCCGAGCGCCTCGCGGCGATGGGGCCGTCGGCAGGTCGCTACCCCAGCGCGATCAGCATCCAGGTGCGAGCCTTCGCCATCAGCTCCCCATCCCCGGCCGACGGATCGGACGCGATCACGCGGCCGATGATCTGGCGGGCGTCCGTGCCACTCATCCCGATTCCCTGCGCGAAGCCGCTCAGGCGCTGCATCAGGCGATTGGCGGTGGCTTCGCGATCCAGATCGGCCTCGGGCTCGCTCATCCGTTCACCGGGTGCGCCAGCAGGATCGCGGTCCGGACCATGGTGCGCGTCCAGGCCGGCGTGTCGGTGGTGAGCGCATCGGCCGCATGGGCGTGCGTTCGGATGGTCACGACGAGGTCGAGGCTCCAACCCTTCGCAAGCGGGTACGCGTCGGTAGCGAGGTTGGCCGGCACCGCGTCGACCGCAGCATCGATCTCCTGATCGGTGACCTCAGCGGCTTTCCGGACTTCGGAGACGGTCGGGTCGGTGGCTACGCGAACCTGCG
>NZ_BACT01000060.1:0-1475 GCF_000333255.1 Methylobacterium sp. B1
CGTGGCTGCGCTCATGCGGCGGCTCCCTGCCGTCGGCTGGATCGGGATCACCCCCCGGCGCGGGCGGTCCCGTCTCCCGGGCGCGGTCGAGCCCCGGAGGACGCGGTTCGGGCCGGGATCGCCGCCAGGGTGCACGATGGGACGCCATCCGGCAATGCGCGGGACCGGGCCGGCCGGCGCCGCGGCCCGAGGCGTTCGGGGCCCGCTCCTCCCCACGCCCGCCGCGATGCACCGTGACGCGCCTCGGGGCGTCGGTCCGGTCAGCCGCCGGGAAGCCGGCTTTAGCAACGTTGCGTTCGGGCTTCGCGGCGTCCCGCGTCACCCCGGCGGCGTGAGGTTTGGGCCATGCCCCCGGCGGCGCAGCGCGCGGGGCCACGATAGTGTGTCCGGATGCGTGGGCGCTCCCGATGGACGGTGGCCGTCTTTGCGAGCGCAGCGAAGCAATCCAGGGTCGCGCCACGTCCACCGGGGTCACGCTGCTGCCCTGGGTCGCTTCGCTGCGCTCGCGATGACGGGAGCGGCGCGGAGCCCCCTACCCCGCCAGCGCCGCCTCGATGCCGGCGCCGAGGGCCAGGAGGCGGCGGTCCTGCCCGTGGCGGGCGAGCAGCATCAGCCCCGCCGGCCGGGCGAGATCCGGCATCGGCAGCGACAGGCCGGTGAGATCGAAGAAATTGCCGAACGCCGTGTTGCGCAGCATCAGGCGATTGGCGTTCAGGAACGCCGCGTCGTCCGCCTCCAGCGGGGCGGTGAGCGGCGCCGTGGTGGCGGTCGCCGGGAGGACCAGCACGTCGAGGGGGGCGAGAACCCGGTCGAAGGCGGTGATCAGTTCGGCCCGCCGGCGCATCGTCCGGACGTAGCGCGCCGCCGTCGCGGTCCGGCCGGCCAGGATGCGGCGGTGGACCCGCGGGTCGTAGCGGGACGCCGCGCTGTCCAGCCAGTCGGCATGGACCGCCGCGGCCTCGATCGCCGCGATAGAGCCGTCCGGCATGGCCGCGTCCATCGCGGCGAGGAGATCGTCGATCGGGTGGTCGACGATTCGGGCGCCAGCCCGGGACAGGCAGGCCAGCGCGCGCTCGAAGGCCTCGGCCACGAGCGGCTCCGTCTCGGTGAACAGCAGGCCCCGCGGCACGCCGACGCGCAGGCCCGCGACGGGGAAAGCCTCCAACGGCACGGGCTCCGCGCCCGCCATCACGGCGTCGGCGGCCGCGCATTCCGCCACCGTCCGGGCGAGCGGACCCAGCGAATCGAGGGCGTAGGAGAGCGGGAAGGCCCCGTCCAGCGGCACGCGGCAGGCGGTCGGCTTGAAGCCCACGACGCCGTTCAGCGCGGCGGGGATCCGGACGGAGCCCCCCGTATCCGACCCGATCGCGATGTCGCTGGTCCCCTGCCCCACCGAGACCCCGGGCGCCTGAGGACGAGCCCCCCGGGATGCGCGCCCGATCGGCGGGCTTGCCGGGGTGCCGTAATGCGGGTTG
>NZ_BACT01000059.1:0-2628 GCF_000333255.1 Methylobacterium sp. B1
CGGGCGACCGCGCGAGAGAAGGAATCTTCGTGCTCACCGGCACGCTGCTCTGGGGGATCATGATCCAGGAGCTGGTGGCCTACTTCTTCACCGACAACCCGAAGACCGTGCTGCCGCTCATCGAGGGCGTGGTGGAGATCGCGGGCGTCCGCACGCCGAAGAACGAGCTCTTCACCGCGCTGATCTGCTGGGTGGTGATCGGGCTGCTCTGGCTGTTCGTGAACCGGGCGCGGGCCGGCAAGGTCCTGCTCGCCGCCTCCATGAACCCGCGCGGCGTCACGCTGCTCGGCCACGACATGGCGAAGATCTACGTGGCGGTCTGGGCGATCTACGGGCTTCTGGCCGGCATCGCCGGGGTGCTGCTCGGGATGTTCCTCGGGGTGTCTTCGTATTCGGTGGGGCCGCTCACCGCGAGCGCCTTCTCGATCGTGGTGCTGGGGGGCTTGGGGAGCGTCACCGGCTCGCTGATCGCCGCCTACGTGGTGGGCTACCTCGAGACCGCCACCGCCTACCTGATCTCGCCGGCCTACCGGGTCATCCCGGCGCTGCTGCTGCTCGTCGCCGTCATGTACCTGCGCCCGCAGGGCCTGCTGGGGCGGCGCTGATGGCGGTCCTCGAGATCAGAGTCTTTGCCGGGCGCGGGATGAACGCCCTCCCCTGTGCTGGCTCCCGGATTCGAACGGCGTGTGCGCCGCCGCGGCGGCGGCAAGACGAGACGCGGGTGCCCTCTCCCGTGCGGGAGAGGGACAGGGTGAGGGGCGTGCGGCGCCCGGAGAAGGCGGGACACGAACGCGCGTCGAGGACGGGCTCGATCCTGAACAATCTCGACCCTCACCCCAACCCTCTCCCGCACGGGAGAGGGGGCGCGTCACGTTCCCTCATCAGCGTTGAAGCCCTGATCATCAATCCTGGTGCGGCTCATCCATGAAGCTCCTCACCACCCCCGGCTTCTGGATCGCGATCCTCGCCGTCGCGGCCGCCGCCACCCTCCCCTGGTATGTCTCCGGCTACATCCTGGGCCTGCTCACGATCGCCTACTATTTCGGCGTGTTCTCGATGGCCTGGGACCTCCTCTTCGGCTTCGCCGGCGAGGTGAATTTCGGCCCGACCTTCCTGATCGGGCTCGGGGCCTACGGCGCCGGCATCCTCAACAACCGCTACGAGCTGCCGATCCCCTACTGCCTCGCGGCCGGGACCGTGCTCGCCGTGGTCGGCGGCCTCGCCCTGGCGCTGCCGGCGCTCAAGGTCCGCGGCCCCTATTTCGGGCTGATCACCCTGGTGGCGGTCCTGCTCCTGCAGAACATGATCGTGGTCTTCTCCGGCCTCACCGGCGGCGAGATCGGCCTGACCGTCCCCGACGTCATCTCCATCGACGCCGACACCAATTACTGGCTGGCGCTCGGCTTCATGGCGGTCTCCGGCCTGATCCTCACGGCCATCGCCCGCTCGCCCGCTGGGCTGATCCTCCAGGCCGCCGGCCAGGATCCGGTGGTGACCGGGGCGCTCGGCTTCAACGTCGCCAAGCACAAGCTCGCGGCCTTCGCGGTGAGCGCCGCCTTCTCGGGCCTCGCGGGCGGGCTGGTGGTCTTCTACATGGGCACCGCCTCGGTGGGCACGCTGATCAACACGTCGGTGGGCGTGCAGGTGATCATCGCGGCGGTGCTCGGCGGCCGCCGCACCATCGTGGGCGCGGCGCTCGGCGCCGTGTTCCTGATCGCGGCGGGCGAGCTGCTGCGCCCGCTCGGGGGGCTGTCGACCTTCGTGGTGTCGGCGGTGGCGCTGCTGGTGATCCTGTTCGTGCCCTCGGGGCTCCTCGGCCTCGCGTCCTTCCGGAGCGCCCGATGACCGTCGCCGTGGCACCCCCGCCGGCCGTGTCTCCCGTCCTGGCCGAGCCCTGCCTCACCGTGCGCGGCCTGACCAAGCGCTATGGCGGCCTCGTCGCCGTCAAGGAGGTCGATCTCGACCTGCGGCCCGGCGAGATCCTCGGCCTGATCGGCCCGAACGGCTCGGGCAAGTCCACCGTGATGAAGCTGATCATGGGGCTGGAGCGCCCGAGCGCCGGCTCGATCCGCCTCGACGGCACCGAGATCGGCGGGATGCCGGCCCACCGGGTGGCGCGCTCCGGCATCGGCCTCGTGTTCCAGCACGCGCGGCCGCTCCAGCGGCAGACCGTGCTGGAGAATATCAGCCTCGCGCTCCTGCCCGACAGCCTGATCCGATTGGCCGCCGATCCGCACGTGGCGCGGCGGGCGAAGGAGATCGCCGAGCGCGTCGGCCTCGGCGCCGTGGTCGACCGGCGGCCCGGAACCCTGCCCTTCGCGGATCTGCGCCGGCTGGAGCTCGCCAAGGCCATCGCCCGCGATCCCCGGGTGGTGCTGGTCGACGAGCCCTTCGCGGGCCTGACCGGCGGCGAGGTCGCGGCCTTCTCGGAGCTGATCCGGGGGTTTCGCGACGAGGGCAAGGCCGTGCTCCTCGTCGACCACAACGTGAAGAGCGTCTCGGCCCTCGTGGACCGGGTGTTCGCCATGTATCTCGGCGAGCGCATCGCCGAGGGCTCGGCCGAGTCCGTGATGGCCGACCCGACCGTGCGCCGGGTCTATCTCGGCGGCAGATCGAGAAGGCGGCCCG
>NZ_BACT01000058.1:0-3169 GCF_000333255.1 Methylobacterium sp. B1
CGCGAGGCCTGCGACCTCCTGTTGACGGCGGCCTCGCATGCCGACGGCGAGGCCCGGGCGGGCGCGGAGCGTGCCGCGGTCTACGTGCTCAAGATGGGCCAGCCGGTGCGGATCGCCGACCTCGCCGAGCGGATGATCCGGCTGGCCGGCTTCGAGCCCGGCGCGGAGATCGAGATCGCCTATACCGGCGCCCGGCCCGGCGAGCGGCTCAACGAGATCCTGTTCGCCCGCGAGGAGCCCCGGATCGCCCTGCCGGGCATCGACGGGGTGATGGCGGCGCGGCCGGTCTTCGCCGACCGGGCCCGGCTCGACGGCTGGGTGGTGCGGCTGCGCGACGCCGTGGCGGCGGGCGACCGGGCCGCCGCCGAGGCCGTGTTCGAGGCGGCCATCCCGCATTTCCGCGAGCGCGCCGTCCTCCGTCCCGGGCCGCCCCAGGAAGCCGCGGAGCCGGCTGCGGAGCCGGCCGCGGAGCCGGTCGGCGATCCGCCGCGCGCCGCCGCCGCGCCCGCCGCCCTCGGCTGATCCGGTCGGCACCTGAGGCCGCCCGGTGCTCACACCGTGGCGATCGGCGTCGTCGGCGAGCCCACCGCGCCGGGCAGGCGCAGCGGCGGGGCTGTGAGCAAAAAGCGGCTCCGTCCATGGGCGCGCAGCCACGCGGCCAGCGGCGTCAGGTGCCACAGTTCGCCGAGATTGACCCCGAGCTTGAACAGGCAGTGCTCGTGGAGCGGCAGCGTCGCGCAGCAGGCGGGACCGGGTCCCGCCGGGTAGGCCTCCACCGCGTAGTTGTCGGCGATCAGCGCGCAGAGCCCGGTTCGGGTGATCCACTCGAGGAGCCGCGGGTCCCGCCCGTCGAGGCCGGCGCAGAGATTGTGGACCAGCTTCGGGTCCGGATCGCCGCCCATGGCGATCAGCCGCTCGGCAAAGCCCGTATGCAGGCAGACCATGTCGCCGGGCTCGATCACGACGCCATCGGCCTCCAGGATCCGGGCGAGCTGGTCGTAACCCACCTTGGTCTTGGCGTCGCCGAGATGGGCGCGCAGGTCGATCATCACGGCGCGGCCCTGCATGCCGGTCTCGGCGAGGCGCTCGATCCCCAGGCGCTTCGCCCGGGATGGCTGATCCGCCGCCTCCGGCGCGCTCGGACCGACGATGTCCCGGCCGCCGCGGAAGCCGTTGTAGTAGGTCGGCGTCGCGCCCGTGCCGTCCGCGTCGAACAGCGACCCGACATGGGCGAGCGAGTCCCACTGCGTCGAATATTGCAGGTGGATCAGCGCCCGGTCGTCGCAGATCACGTCGGTGGCGCCATCGACCTCCTCGCAGACCGGGAAGTTCATGTTCGGCCGGCCGTCGGCGCGGCGGGTCGGGGTGATCTGGGGCGGGTGGCGGCGCGGGTTCAGGACGTTGCCGCCCGGCAGGTCCAGCGGCAGGCTGAGGCAGAAGGTCAGGCCCGCGCGCACCTCGGCGACGCCCTGCAGCACCTTCTCGGGGGTGAGCAGGTTCAGGCGCCCCAGCTCGTCGTCGGCGCCGAAATCCCCCCAGGTCGAGCCCTCGGGCCGCCGGGTCCAGCGCAGGGTCATGCCTGTGGTCCCCCTGCCCGCGCCGGCCGCTTCCTGAGGCTCCAGGGCCGCGGTCCGGGGCGAACCCCGGCCGCGGCCGAGCGTGCGTTCCTCACCAGACCGAGCCCTTCTTCGAGGCCGCCGGGCCCGCGCTTCGCAGGGCCGAGGCGAGCCTAGGACGCGGCGGCGCGCCGCGATACCCCGGGCGGAAAACGACTCGGTGCAAACGTCACCGGCCGGTCCCGATCGGCCCCTTGTGATCCGTCGGAGCGCGGGTACAGTCCCTCTCCAAGCCCGCGAATATAAAATTCGGGCACTGGGATGAGGAAGCGCCGATGTCCGAGACCGTGCGCGCCGCCGCTCGGGTTGCCCCGATTCGGCGCATGCTGCCCGCGCTGATCGCGGCGGGGCTGGTCGCCGCCGGGCCCGTCCGGGCCGCGGATCCGATCAAGATCGGGGTGATCGCCGAGGCGCAGTCGGTCGCCGGGGCCTCGATCCCGCAGGCGGTCCAGCTCGCCGCCGACGAGATCAACGCCAAGGGCGGGATCGACGGGCGCCAGATCCAGGTCGTCACCTACGACGACAAGTCCTCCGCCTCCGACGCGGTCCGGGCCTTCCAGCGGGCGGTCTCCGAGGACAAGGTCAACGTCGTCATCGCCAGCTACATCTCGGAGGTCGTGCTGGCGCTGATGCCCTGGGCGGCGCGGCTCAAGACGCCGATGATCACGCCCGGCGCGGCCTCCAACGAGATCAGCGTGAACGTCCATAAGGACTACGCGCGCAACAAATACACCTTCCACGGCTACCTGACCTCCCACGCCCTAGCGCAGGCGGTCTGCGACTCGGCCAAGGAGGTGCTGGTCGGGACGCTCAAGGCCAAGACCGCCGCGATCATGAGCGAGGACGCCGCCTGGACCCGGCCGCTCGACGCCGCCTACCAGGAATGCCTGCCGAAATCCGGGCTCAAGGTGGTGGAGCATGTCCGCTTCTCGCCGGACACGGGGGACTTCACGCCGATCTACAACAAGATCGAGGCGGCCAAGCCCGACCTGATCGTCACCGGCATCGCCCATGTCGGCGTGCAGCCGACCGTGCAGTGGCAGAACCAGCAGGTGCCGATCACCATGACCGGCATCAGCGGCCAGGCGACCTCCTCGACCTTCTGGGCCAACACCAACGGCGGCACGCAGGGCGTGCTGTTCGACAGCGTGGCGCTGCCGGGCGTGGCGCTCACCGAGAAGACGATCCCGTTCTCCGAGGCCTTTACCAAGCGCTTCGGCGGGGCGCCTTCCTACGCGGGCTTCATGGCCTACGACGCCGTCTACTACACCGCGGAGGCGATCAAGCGGGCGGGCTCCACGGAGGCCGACAAGCTCGTCGAGGCCCTGGAGAAGACCGATTATGTCGGCACCGTCGGGCACCTGAAGTTCTACGGCAAGGACGACCCGTTCACCCACTCGATCCAGTACGGCCCCGGCCTGATGACCAGCGTCCTCGGCCAGTGGCAGAACGGCAAGCAAGTGGCGATCTGGCCGGCGGCGACCGCCAACGGGACCATGATCCTGCCCCCTGCGGTGAAGGCGGCGGTCCCGTNGGCGACAGGGAGAGCACGA
>NZ_BACT01000057.1:0-3347 GCF_000333255.1 Methylobacterium sp. B1
CGCGCGGATGGATATGTCCGATTTCAGGCTCTGGGTAGAGAGCCGGCCCGCGCACGAGCGTCGGGAACTGCCCGACGGCGGACCCGTGCTGATGGCGCCGCCGCGGGAGCGGCATCGGGCGATCGTCGCCAACCTGATCCGACGAATCGGCGATCTCGCGGACGGCAGGGGCTGCCGCACCATGCCGGATCTCGGGATCCCCCGCGCCGCGAGGGACGATTTCGCGACGGTCCCCGATGTGGTGGTGCGGGCCGGGCCGCCCCTGCCGGAGGGCGATGCCACGGATCCGCTCCTCGTCGCCGAGGTACTCCTTCCCGCGACCATGAGGCTCGACCGCGGCCGCAAGATCGATACCTGCCGGACCGTGCCGCGCCTCGCGGTGCTGCCGATCGTCTATTCCGACGCGGCACGGGTCGAAGTCTGGCGGCGCGCGGGGGACGACCGGAGCGTCGCGGCCCTCGGGCTCGACGGCACCGTGCCGCTGCCGGAACTCGACGGCGCGGTGCCGGTGCGCGACATCTACCGCGGCCTCGCCTTCTGAGCGCCCGCACCCCACCTGATCGAACGGCGACGCATCAAGGCACCGAGACTTGCCCCATTTCGAAGACTTCTACGCGGCCAAGCTGCGCGGCTCCCTCGGCGTGACCGACGCCGAGTCGGTGCTCGACCTGCGCGGCGCCAACCGGGCGACCGCCGAGGCCTCCCTCAAGGACATGCTGGAGCGCAGCCGCTTCGCCAAGGGCAAGACCGTGGCGATCCGGCTCGATCCGCCGCCGGAGGGCGGGGGCGAGACCTTGTTCCAGCCGGCCGGCCGCCTGCTCCTCGACGCGAAGCGCCGCGGCCTGATCGAGCGCCTGCAGACCCTCCCGGCCCAGGACGGGCTGGGCTTCTACGTGGCGCTCACGGGCCGGGCCGAGCGGACGCCGATGTAGGCGGCCGGAACTCTGCGCCGGCAACGGATCGCGCGCGGGCCGCCGGGCGTTGACGGGGCGCAGCGTCACCGGACGTCGCTCAGGACGTCGCTCATCGAGGCAGCCCGTGACGAACATCCGTATCCCGGCTTCCCAGGTCTGCCGATGAGGACGCTTCCCGGGGGCCGCAACACGATCGAGCGCATCGCCCGCTTCGGCTACGGCGCCCGCGGGGTCGTCTACATCGTGGTCGGCGGCCTCGCCTTGCTGGCGGCCCTGGGGCATGGCGGGCGGGCCGGGGACAGCAAGGACGCGCTCCGCGCCGTGATGGCCGGGCCGTTCGGCGCGGCCATCGTCGGCCTGATCGCCCTGGGTCTCGCCGGATTTGCCCTCTGGCGCCTCGTCGAGGGCATCACGGATGCCGACCGGCGGGGCACCTCGGCCAAGGGCCTCGCCGTGCGCGGCGCCCACCTGATCAGCGCCGTGCTCTATCTCGGTCTCGCCGCCAGCGCGGCCTCGCTCAGCCTCGGCCTGGGCATGAGCGGCGGCGACGGCGTGCATGACGGGACCGCGTGGCTCCTGAGCAAGCCCTTCGGCCGCTGGCTCGTGGCCCTCGTCGGCCTCGCGGTCGTCGGAGGCGGCTTCGGCTTCCTCGGCAAGGCTTGGCGCGGCGACGTCACCGACCGACTCGCCATCGACCCGCAAGCCCGTGACCGCTGGGCCGGCCCGATCGGCCGGTTCGGCTACGCGGCGCGGGGCCTCGCCTTCTTGATCATCGGCGGGTTCCTCGTGGCGGCGGCGTGGCACCAGCGCTCCTCGGATGCCAAGGGCCTGTCCGAGGCCTTCGCGCTGCTGCGGGCGCAGCCCTACGGCTGGGTGCTGCTCGGGCTCGCCGCGGCGGGCCACGCGGCTTTCGGTGCCTTCGGGCTGATTCAGGCGCGGTACCGGCACATCGAGGCCCCGGACATCGACCGTGTGGACGATGCGGCCGGCGCCGCGGCCCGGGCGCTGACCTAAGCCTGGCAATTCTGAGGCTGCTCCGATTGTAATCGGCTGGCCACACACCAAGTAAAACAGACCCTCCGCGCGATCCTGTGCCCTGGGCGATGTTGCGGAGGCCAAGATGGCTAGAATTCTGATCACCGGTCGGGCACAGACCGTGACCACGGAAGACTTCAATGAGCGCGTCAAAATTCTGATGGTCGACAAGGCCGACCCGGTGAAAGGGCGCACTTATCAGAAGAATTTCAAATCCGGGTTCGGCGGCAGTCTCGGCAGGTAATACGCCCAGCGGTCGCGCGTCCGTGTGGCGCGGGGCCGGAGCGGCGCGTTGACAGGGCCGGTGCCGCGGCGGATACCCCGCGGCATCCCATCCGGCACCCGATGCAGCAGCGCCTCTACAAGACCGCGGTGATGGTGACCCACGACCTCGCGGCGACCGCTGCCGCCGTGGTGCTCACCTTCCTGTTCCGCTTCCAGGGCGGCATGCTCGCCGAGCGCCTGCACGCCCTGCCCCTGCTGCTGCCGCCGTTCCTGGTCTTCGCAGGCCTCGTCTACGGCCGGTTCCGGCTCTACCGGACCAAGTGGCGCTTCGCCTCGCTGCAGGATCTCGCCGGCATCGTCCGGGCGGCCAGCGTCCTGGCGCTGGCGCTCCTGGTGACCGACTGGGTCCTGGTCTCGTCCGACCTGTACGGCTTCTACTTCTTCGGCAAGATCGCGATCCTGCTGTACTGGGTCCTGCAGATCTTCTTCCTGGGCGGTACCCGGCTCGCGTTCCGCTACCTCAAGGATACCCGCTCCCGGCAGACGAGCGCGCGGGCCGCCACCGTCCCGACCCTGCTCCTCGGCCGTGGCGCCGACATGGACGTGCTGCTCCGGGCGATCGAGACGGGCTCCGTGAAGAAGCTCGCGCCGCGGGGCATCCTGTCGCCCCGGGCGGACGAGCGCGGCCAGTTCATGCGCGGCGTGCCGGTTCTGGGCGGGTTCCCCGATCTCGAGCGCGTGGTCGCCGACCTCGCGAACCGCGGCGCGCCGGTGCGGCGGCTGGTGGCGGCCCCGAGCGCCCTCGTGCCCGAGGCGGCCCCCGACGACCTGATCGCCCGTGCCCGGCGCCTCGGCCTGCCCCTCGCCCGCGTCGTCGGTCTCGGCGAGGGCGTCCAGGGCCCGGAACTGGCGCCGCTCGAGATCGAGGATCTGCTGCTGCGGCCGACCGTCGCCATCGACCGCCCGCGCCTGGAGGCGTTCCTCGCCGGACGCCGGGTCGTGGTCACCGGCGGCGGCGGCTCGATCGGCTCGGAGATCTGCCTGCGGGCCGTGGCTTTCGGGGCCGCCGCCGTGCTGGTGCTCGAATCCTCCGAGCCGGCCCTCCACGGCATCTTCAGCCACCCCGCGATCCTGGCCGCGGAGGCCGACGTGACCGGCGTGCTGGGCGATATC
>NZ_BACT01000056.1:0-1453 GCF_000333255.1 Methylobacterium sp. B1
TCCCGGGGCATGCCGAGGCCGTGCTGACGGCCGCCCGCGCCCTGCCCTGACCGGCCGGACGACCCGGCCCGCGACGGATCCTTAACCCTACTGAGGTCTGAATGGCGGCTCCCCCGGGGCCGTCCCGATGCATCCTCCGAAGTTCCACATGCTTCCCAGGCCGCGCCGGCCGGCCCCCTGGCTTGCCGCCGGCCTTGCCCTGGCGCTGGTCTGGGCGCTCGGCGCCTCCTACCTGATCGTGTTCCACGACGACGTGCTCGCCGGCTTCGTCGCCCGGCAGGCCGCCCTGCGCGACGCCTACGAGGCGCGCATCGGCGAGTTGCAGGACCGCCTCGACCGCGACCGGCGCGACAGGGTGGGCAGCGAGGCCGGATTGGCCGAACGGGTCGCGGCCGCCCTGGAGCGCCAGGCCGAGCTGGAGCGGCGCACCGCGGCTCTCGGCGACCTCGAGCGGCAGGCCCTGTCCGAGCCCTCCACCACCGGCGCCCTGCCCGACCGGTCCGACGGACCGCGCAGCGGCGGCTATGACGGGCTTCTCCTGCGACCGACCGAGGGGGCGGCTCCGGCGCGGTCCGCCATCGAGCCCCTGCCCCGCCGGAGCGCGCGCGAGGCGGAGACCGGGCTGATCCGGCTGGAGGCCCGGCTCGACGGCCTGCAGGCGGCCCAGGGCGAGCGCCTCGCCCGACTGGCCGCCCGGGCCGGGGACGCGGTGCGGGGGCTGCGCGGCCTGATCGGCCGCACCGGCCTCGATCCCGACCGCTTCGATGCGGCCGTGCCGGCCGCCGGACTCGGCGGCCCGCTGGTCCCCCTGAATGGCCGCGCCCTGGACGGCAGCGGCTTCGCGGAGGGCCTCGCGCTGGCCCGGCGGACGCTCGACGACGGCGAGCGCCTGCGCCGGGTCGCCGCGACCCTGCCCCTGGCCCGTCCGATCCGGGGGGCCTCGATCGTGTCGAGCCCGTTCGGCACGCGCCTCGACCCCTTCACCCGCGGCCTCGCCCTGCATACCGGGCTGGACCTGAAGGCGGAGTACGGCGAGCCCGCCCGCGCCACCGCGCCGGGCCGGGTCGTCACCGCCGAGGCTGCGGGCGGGTACGGCAACATGGTCGAGATCGACCACGGCCACGGCCTGACCACCCGGTTCGGCCATCTCGCCCGGATCGGGGTGCGCCCGGGGCAGCGCGTGGCCGCGGGCGACGTCATCGGCTCGGTCGGCTCGACGGGGCGCTCCACGGGGGCGCATCTGCATTACGAGACCCGCATCGACGGCGCGCCGGTGGATCCGCAGCGCTTCCTGGACGCCGGCGCGACCGTCGCGACGGCCCGGCTCGGAGCCGACTGAGTCGGCCCCCTGGAGGGCCGCATCGTGCGAGCCTCCGCGTCGCGCTCGGAGGCCGCGTGGCATCGGCCGTGAAGCGCGACGCGCGCATGGGCGTCGCCGAGGACATGCGCGGGC
>NZ_BACT01000055.1:0-1090 GCF_000333255.1 Methylobacterium sp. B1
CCGGAACACTTCGCCCGATGCTGTTAGATTCCGCCGCGGAGGCGTTGCGCCAGACCTTCTCGCCACCGCTCCGGGCGATCCTGTGGAAATCCCTCGGCCTGACGGTCGGGCTCCTGCTCCTGGTCGGGCTCGGCCTGACCCGCCTCATCCAGGCGTTCCAGGCGAGCCACCACATCTCCACCCAGTACCCGATCCTCGACAACCTCGCCTACTATCTGGCGGGGGTCGGTCTCGTCGTGGTCCTCGCCTACCTGATGCCGGCGGTCTCGATCCTGGTGGCGGGCTTCTTCCTCGACGATGCCGCCGAGATCGTCGAGCGCACCGATTTCCCGAATGACCCGCCCGGACGCCCCATGCCGTTCGGAACCGCCATGCTCTATGCGGTGCGCTTCGCCGGCCTGACGCTTCTGGTCAATCTCGCGGCGCTGGTGATCTTCTTCGTGCCGGTGATCGGAATCGCGGCCTTCTTCGCCGCCAATGCCTATCTGCTCTCCCGCGAGTATTTCGAGATGGCGGCGGCCCGGTTCAGGCCCCTTCCGGAGGCCGCCGAGATGCGCCGCGCTTTCTCCGTCCGGACACTCGGTGCCGGTTGCCTGCTGGCGGCCCTGATGGTCGTTCCGATCCTCAACCTGCTGACGCCGCTCTTCGGAATCGCGCTGATGGTCCACCTCCACAAGCGCCTCGGCCGACGCCCGCTGGTGACCGGGCCCCCGCGTTAGGCCCACGCATCTGCGAGGATGCGGCCTGTGACCGCTCTGGCCGGCCCGGCCGTCGCCCGCTACCTTCACCGTGACCCGACCGGACGTTCGGGGCGGAGAGCCGATCGATGAAGGCGCACGACGCGGGTGCGGACGTTCCACCGCCGCCCGGCAAGGTCCCGTTCTTTCTCGTGGGGCTTGCCGCAATGGGTCTCCTGGCCTGGGGCGCCTACGGCCATTGGCAGCGCGACGCGGAGGCGACCGCGACGCTGGAGCGGATCAAGACCCTCGTGCCCCAGGTGCGGACCGTCACGGCCGTGCGGGCGGAGGGTCCCGTCGATCTCGTGCTTCCCGGCGAGATGCAGGCCTTCACCACGGCGGCGATCGCCGCC
>NZ_BACT01000054.1:0-981 GCF_000333255.1 Methylobacterium sp. B1
CGGTGGCCGTGCTGGAGGCACGGGACCGCGTCGGTGGCCGAGCCCTGACGGTCGCCCTGCGCGGCCATGCCCTCGATCTCGGAGCCCATTGGCTGCATGCCGGGCCGATCAACCCCCTGGTGACGCTCGGTCGGACGCGCGGCGAGCGGCTGCGCCGTGCGCCGCAGGAGAGCCACGTCTGGGTCGGGCGGCGGCCCGGCCGCGCCGCCGAGATCCGGGCCAACGGGCGTGCCTTCGACCGGGCCGACCGGGCCATGACCCGCGGCGCCGCGCAGCCCGGTCCCGACCGGCCGGCAGGCAGCGCGCTGCCGCCGGGGCTCGGGCCCTGGGGGGCACGGGTGGCGCAGGTCCATGGCCTAGTGTCGGGCCGGCCGCTGAACGAGGTCTCGCTTCAGGACTTCCCTAGCCTCGAATACGGCGACAACTACTTCCTCGCCGACGGCTACGGCAGCTACCTCGCCCGCTTGGCGGACGGGTTGCCGGTGGCGCTCGCGACAGCGGTGACGCGGATCGACTGGTCGGGCGGCCGGGTCCGCGCGACCACCGCGGCCGGAGCCGAGCACGCCGCGCGCGCCGTGATCGTGACCGTGCCGATGATGGTGTTGCGTGAGGGGCCGGTCTTCTCGCCGCCGCTGCCGAATGCGGCCCGCGCCGCCATCGACGGGTTCACCACCGGTATCTACGAGCACGCGGTGCTGCACTGGCCGTCGAGCCCGTTCCGCGGCCGCGACCGGCTCGCGGCGATCCATGGCGGGCGTCACGCGCCGCCGGGGCTTCTGACCCGCATCGACGGAACGCCGTTCCACTATTACGAACTCGACCTGCACGAGGCGGCGGCGATCGACGCCGCTGGCTCCGGCGCAGACGGCGTGCGCCGCCATGTCCGCGCGGTCCTGGCCGAGCATTTCGGCGGCGCACGACTGCGCGACCTCACGATCCCGGCGGTGAGCGCGTGGCGCCACGATCGATGGTCGCGCGGAT
>NZ_BACT01000053.1:0-7967 GCF_000333255.1 Methylobacterium sp. B1
CCCGGCACGCAGGGGATCCCGAGTTTCAGCGCCGTGCGCTTCGCCTCGATCTTGTCGCCCATGGTGCGGATGTGCTGCGCCTTGGGGCCGATGAAACCGATCTGGTGATGGGCCAGCACCTCGGCGAAGCGGGCATTCTCCGAGAGGAAGCCGTAGCCGGGATGCACGGCATCCGCTCCGGTGATCTCGCAGGCCGCGATGATCGACGGAATGTTGAGGTAGCTGTCGCGGGCGGCGGGCGGCCCGATGCAGACGCTCTCGTCGGCCAGCCGCACATGCATGGCATCCGCGTCGGCGGTGGAGTGGACCGCCACGGTGGCGATCCCGAGTTCCTTCGCCGCCCGCAGAATGCGCAGGGCGATCTCGCCGCGGTTCGCGATCAGGATCTTGTCGAACATCGGACCCGTTAGGGCGTCCTGGCGATCCCGGACCGCGCAGGATGCTCTATCCTCTTGAGTTGCGGCATCGTCCGGGACGGAGCGGCGAGCGCCCGGCGGACGTCCTAAGTGATGACGAGCAGGGCCTCGCCGAACTCGACCGGCTGACCGTCCTCGACGAAGATCGCGCTGATCGTGCCGGCGCGGGGCGCCACGATCTCGTTGAAGGTCTTCATCGCCTCGATGAGCAGAAGCTTGTCGCCGACCTCGACCTTCGAGCCCACATCCACGAAGGCCTTGGCGTCGGGCGAGGGCCGGAGATAGGCGGTCCCGACCATCGGCGAGGGCACGGTGCCGGGCTGCGCGCGGGCCGGCTCGGCCGGGGCGAGGGGGGACGGCGCCGCGGCCGCCGCCGGGGGCGGGGCCACGGCCGCGAGGGGCGCGGGCGCCGCCACCTGAACATTCACGGGTTCGAGCCGCCGCGCGACACGGATGCGCAGGTCGCCCTTCTCGACCTCGATCTCGGACAGGCCGGTCTCGGTGACGAGGTTGGCGAGCTCGCGCACGAGTTCGGGATCGATGGCGTCGTTCTTTGGCATCCGGCCTACTTCGTCTCGCGGCACGTCGGTGCGTCCATCCGGGCTCGGCCCTGGACCTCCACCGCGGCCCTGCGGCTGGCGGCTCTTAGACGAAGGCGCCCCGGCGCGACAAGGCTGCGCGGAACGCCTTCGGGGTCCGTCGGGTCGATCCGTCAGCTCAGCAGGAGGCGTGGCCGCACTGGCGCACGTCGGCGATGGTCTTGCGGATCGGCTCGACACCGACCGCGCCGGGAATCACCTCGTCGCCGATGATGAAGGCCGGCGTGCCCGAAAGGCCCAGACGGTCGCCGAGACCGCGGTTCTCGCTGAGCGCGGCCTTCACCTCGGGGGAGGCCATGTCCTTCTGGAGCTTGGTCGTGTCGGCGCCGAGGTCCTTGGCGACCTGGATCGCCCGGGCGCCGTTCACCCGGCCCTTGGTCTCCAGGAGCTTCTGGTGGAACTCCCACAGCTTGTCGCCCTTGAGCTGCTGGCGCACCGCGATGGCCACCTGGCTCGCCTCGAGGGATTCCGGGCCGAGCACCGGGAAGTCCTTGATCACCACCCGCAGCTTCGGATCGGACTTGATCAGCGTCTGGACGTCCGCCAGCGCCTTGCGGCAGTAGCCGCAATTGTAATCGAAGAACTCGACCAGCGTGACGTCGCCCGACGGGTTGCCGGCGACGACATCGTGGGGCCCGTTGAGCAGCGCCTCGCGCGACTCCTTCAAGGCGGCGGCCTGGGCGAGACGCTGCGTCTCGGCCTGCTGCTTCTCAGCCTCGGCAAGGGCCTCCTGAAGCACTTCGGGATGCTTGATCAGGTAATCCTTGACGATCGCCTCGATGCCGGCGCGCTGCGCGTCCGTGAAGGGCGCGGCGGGGGGCGTCGCGGTCTGCGCGAGGGCGGGGACGGCGACGAGGCCGAGCGCCAGGACCAGCGCGGGCAGGGGGCGGATGAAAGGCATGGATCCTCGCTTGCGCGGCAGGCCGGCCCGCGCGTGGCGCGAGCGGTAGGGGCTGGGTTAGGCGTTTTCGCGGCGTCCGGTCAAATCCTGCCCGTACCGATCGAATCGGTCGCGGCTGCCGGTCCGGCATCCGGTTGAGGCGCGGGCCGCGAGGGTCTACCCCCGGCGCGCCGGCAGCGCGGCGCAGACGACTTTGCAGCGAGGGATGCCATGACCCCGATCTCCCGGCGGGCCGCCGCAGTCCAGCCGTTCCTCGCGATGGATGTCATGGCCGCCGCCGCCGCCAAGGCGCGGGCTGGCGTCGACGTGGTGCGGATGGAGGTGGGCCAGCCCTCCGCCCCCGCGCCCGGCCCGGTGATCGCGGCCGCGCAGGCGGCGCTCGCCACCGGCCGCATCCCCTACACGGAGGCCCTCGGCCTGCCTGCCCTTCGGGCCCGCATCGCCCGGGACTATGCCGAGCGGCACGGCGTCGCGGTGAGCCCGGAGCGGGTGGTGATCACGACCGGATCCTCGGCCGGCTTCGTCCTCGCCTTCATGAGCCTGTTCGATTCCGGCGACCGGGTCGCCGTGCCGCAGCCCGGATACCCGGCCTATCGCAGCATCCTGACGGCCCTCGACCTCGTTCCGGCGCCGATGGTGCTGCGCGCCGAGGACCGCTTCGCCCCGACCGCCGCCCTGCTCCGCGAGACCCATGCCCGCGCGCCGGTCGCCGGGGCGCTGGTGATGAGCCCGGCCAATCCCTCCGGCACGGTGATCACGGAGGCCGCCCTGCAGGATCTCTGCGCGGCGACGCGCATCCTCGGCCTGCCGCTGATCTCCGACGAGATCTATCACGGCCTCAGCTATGGCCTGCCCACGGTCACGGCCCTGCGCTTCGACCCCGACGCGGTCGTCATCAACTCCTTCTCGAAATACCATTGCATGACCGGCTGGCGCGTCGGCTGGATGGTCGTGCCGGAGGCGCTGGTCCGCCCGATCGAGCGGCTGGCGCAGAACCTCTACATCTCGGCGCCCTACCTCTCGCAGGTCGGTGCGCTGGCGGCCTTCGACGCCACGGAGGACCTGGACGCCGTGCGCGACGGCTACGCCCGCAACCGCGCGATCCTGCTGGACGCGCTCCCGGCCCTCGGCCTCGGCCGCGTGCATCCCGCCGACGGCGCCTTCTACCTCTACGCCGACGTCTCGAACCTCACCGACGACGCCTCGGATTTCTGCCGGCGGATGCTGGACGAGGCCGATGTCGCGGCGACGCCGGGTCTCGATTTCGACCCGGATCTCGGCCACCACCACGTCCGGTTCTCGTTCGCGGGCTCGGAGGCCGAGTGCCGCGAAGCGGTGTCGCGGCTGAAGACCTGGCTGCGCTGAGGATCAGGCGAGTGCGGCCGGTACGAGGGCGCCCACCGCCTCGACAAGCTGCGAGAAGTGCTCGATCACCCGATCGGGCCCGAGTTCGGAAACCGGGCGATCAGTATAGCCGAAGGTGACCGCCACCACCGGGATGCCGGCGGCCTTGGCGGTGTCGATGTCGGTCCGGGAATCGCCGACCATCACGGCGCGCGCCGGATCGCCACCGGCGCGTGCGATCGTGCCGGTGAGGTGGCGCGGATCGGGCTTGGCTTGCGGGAAGGTGTCGCGGCCGCAGATCGCCGCGAAGCGGTGACCGATGCCCAGGAGGCGCAGCAGCTCCACCGATTGCCCCTCGAACTTGTTGGTGCAGACGGCCAGCGTGAATCCCGCCGCCTCGAGAGAATCGAGGGCCTCGACCACGCCGGGGAAAAGGTAGGTCGTGTCGGCAAGGTGGTCCCCGTAATGGTCGATGAAGGCATCGAACAGCCGGTCGTGGTCTTCCGGCGAGAGCGGCCGACCCTCGGCCTCGAAGCCGCGCCGGATCAGCGCCCGGGCGCCGGCCCCGATCAGCCCACGCGCCTGGGAAAGGGGCAGCTCCGACAACCCCTCGCGCGCCATCAGGACGTTGAGCGTGCCGATCAGGTCGCCTGCGGTCTCCGCGAGGGTCCCATCCAGGTCGAACACGGCGATCGGGGGCGGGGTCGTCGGTTCGGTGGGCATGCCTGCGGGGCTCCGTGCTGGCCGGGATCTCGAAACGGCGTCGCTATCGGGGCCGGCGATGCGGGGCAAGCCGGCGGAGGGGAGGCGGCAGATGCACCGATCGTCTCACCCAGCGCCCCAGACTCGCCTGAAAGCGCGGCGAAACGCAGCGCGTACCAGCCCCGGGATCCGCGATGAAACCGTCTCTGCCCCTTCTGGCCGTCTGCGCCGTGCTCCAAACCCTGCCGGCGGCCGCGACCTCCTTCGAGTTCGTGCCCGCGCCACAGACCGACCTGAACCGGATGTACCGGGTCGACAAGGTGACCGGAGAGGTCACCTCCTGCCAGTACGGGCTTCAGGAATCGGCGGGGGGAATCGGCCAGACGGTCTGCTTCGGGCCGGGCGAGGGCGCCGGGCCCCAGACCCCGTCGGAATACGGGCTGGTGGCGAGCCGCCACACCCGCGAAGCCGGGGTCTTCCGGGTGAATTACCGGACCGGCGAGATGAGCATCTGCTTCGTGCTGGTTAAGAAGGAGCAGGTCGTCTGCACCCAGCAGGGCAAGCCCGGGGTCGAGAGCGCGTCCGATGCGCCGCTGACCGGACCTGCGCCCGGTCGGGCCGGGGCCAGCGCCACGCCGACACAGGGTGGGCGGCCGTGATGCCGCCTTGCCGGCGCGGGCGTTCCGGTCGGCCCGGTCCCGTGCTACGGGCCGACCGAATCTCACGGAGAGAGCGGCTGCCCATGACGCGCGATTCCTCGCCCAACCTCGCCGATCGGGCGGTGTCCCGGTGAGCGGGCCGGATCTGCGCCGGGCTGCGGCCGCCCGCGCCCTCGACCTAGTCGAGCCGGGCATGCGGCTCGGCCTCGGGACGGGATCCACGGCGGCGGCCTTCGTGGCGCTCCTTGGCGAGCGGGTCGGCGCCGGACTCGACATCCTCGGGGTCCCGACATCCGAGGCGACCCGGGCCCAGGCGGAGAGCCTCGGCATCCGCCTCGCGACCCTCGACGAGCAGCCGGAACTCGACCTGACCATCGACGGCGCCGACGAGGTCGACGACCAGCTGCGCCTGATCAAGGGCGGCGGCGCGGCCCTGCTGCGGGAGAAGATCGTCGCCTGCGCGAGCCGCCGCATGGTGGTGATCGCCGACGCGGCCAAGCACGTGGCGCGGCTGGGTGCCTTCCCGCTTCCGATCGAGGTCAATCTCTTCGGCCTCAAGGCCACGCACCGGGCCGTCGAGGCGGCGGTCGCGGCGGCCGGCTGCTCCGGTGCGGTCCGGCTGCGCGGCCGGCCCGATGGCAAGCCCCTGGTCACCGACGGCGGCCATTACATCCTCGACGCGCATCTCGGTGCGATTCCCGATCCCGAGGCTCTCGGCGCCGCGCTGTGGGCCGTGCCGGGCGTGGTCGAGCATGGCCTGTTCCTCGGCATCGCCGACGCCGCGATCCTGGCGGCGGCGCGGGACGGGCAGGCCGAGGTCACCGTTCTCGGCAGCCTCGCCTGAGGCGCCGTCCTCAATCGCAGGTCATCCTCGCAAGAAAGTCCAGCATGTCCCGACGCCTCATCGCCGCGCCCGGCCTCGCGCTCGGCCTCGCGCTCCTGGCGCTTCCGCATCCAGCTGCAGCCCAGCCTCAAAAACCCGCGCCGACCAAGCCGACGGCGCAGCCGAATGTCCCGGCGGGCGGCACCCCGGCCGCCAATACGCCGGCGGCCTCCACCTTTTCGCCGAGCCATCTGGCACTCGCCCGCGAGGTGATGCTCAGCTCCGGCATCGCCCGTTCGTTCGACTCGGTGCTGCCCGCCTTCGCCGATCAGATCCGCAAGCAGACGGTCACCAGGCCCGAGCTTTCCAAGGATCTCGAGGAAGTCCTGGCCTCGCTGCAGCCGGAGATGGAACTGCAGAAGCAGCGCATGATCGACATCGCGGCGCGGACCTACGCGTCGAAATTCTCCGAAGCCGAGCTGAAGGAGATCGCGACCTTCTTCCGCTCGCCCGCCGGGAAGCACTATGTCGAGGCGCAGCCGCAGCTTCTCGACGAGATGGTGCAGGAGATGCAGGACTGGACGCAGGACGTCTCGGAATACGTCATGGTCCGCGTCCGCGCCGAGATGGGCAAGCGCGGGCATCAGATGCAGTGAGGGTGGCCGCCCCCGCGGATCGATCGCCGTGAGAGGTCGACCATGAGCGCGGCCGGCCGCCTCTACGCGGCGGGCGGCGTGCTCCTCGCCGTCATGCCGCTCGCCATGGTGCTCGCCAACCGATCGAGCCCGCTCATCTGCGGGCTGGCGGCGCTCGCCTTCCTGGCCGGGCGCTGGGCGGAGGACGCGGCCGCCCTGCGCCGCCATCTGCTGGGACCGCTCCGGACGCCGCTCGCCGGCGCAGCGCTCGCCTTCCTGGCCTGGGCCCTGATCTCGCTCGCCTGGAGCCCGTTCCCGGCCGCGTCGCTCCGGGTTCTCGGGGAGTTCCTGCCGACGCTGCTGGCCGCCTACCTGCTCGCCTGTCTGGCGCCCGGCCGCATACCGGCCTTCGCGCCGCGCCTCGGCGCGATCGCGGTCGGGCTCGCAGGCCTCCTGATCGCGATCGACCTCGCCTCCGATCTTGCCCTGGAGCGTGCGCTCGGGCGCCGGATCGCCGCCTTCGTTCACAACCGGCCGGCCTTGACCCTCGATCTCGTGGCCGGTCCGCTGGCATTGGTGCTCTGGAAAGGCAGCGCCCGGGGCCTGGCGGCGGCGGTGCTGGGCTTCGCGGCGCTCGGCGTCCTCCGCTCGATCAGCGGCGCCGCCCAGCTCGGCCTGCTGGCCGGCGCCGCGATGGCCGCCCTGGCCCGGATGCTGCCCCTGCGGGTAGGTCTCGGCCTCGCCGGCCTCGGTCTCGGCCTCTCCGTGGCGCTCGCCCCGGTCGAGGGCGACCTTCTCGCCCGCGCCATGCCGGAGGCGGCGCACGAGCGGCTCGTCCAGTCCTCCTCCCGGGCACGAGTCGCGATCGCGCGCAGCTTCGGCGCCGCCGTGGCGGCCGATCCCTGGCGCGGCGCGGGCTTCGGCACCAGCGCGCGCTTCGCCGAGACGCCCGTCGCGGAGACGGTGCCCCCCGAGATGCGGGTCCTGCTCGGGGTCGGGCATCCGCACAACAGCTTCCTGCAGATCTGGGCCGAGCTGGGCCTGCCCGGCGCCCTCCTCGCCGCCCTGACGCTGATGCTGATGCTTGCCCGGATCGCGCGGCTGACGCAGCCGGACCGCGCCGCGGCCCTCGGTCTCGTGGCCTGCGCGGCGGCGATCGCCTTCGTCGAGCACAACGGCTGGGCGGCATGGTGGACGGCGGGGCTCGGCGCTGCCATCACCTGGATGCGTGCGGCGTCTCCAGCCGACGCGAACGAGAGATCCGAGCGGGACGGTCCGGCATGAGCGCGTTCGACGTCGACCTCTTCGTCATCGGCGGCGGGTCCGGTGGTGTCCGCGCGGCGCGGATCGCGGCTGGATACGGCGCGCGGGTGATGCTGGCCGAGGAGTACCGCGTCGGCGGCACCTGCGTGATCCGCGGCTGCGTCCCGAAGAAGCTGATGGTCTATGCCGGCCGCTTCGCCGACGAGTTCGCGGATGCCGCGGGCTTCGGCTGGACGGTGGGACAGCCCCGCTTCGACTGGGGCACACTCAAGAGCCGGCGCGACGCGGAGGTGACCCGGCTCGAAGGCATCTACGACGCCAACCTGATCCGCGCCGGCGTCGAGATCGTGCCCGAGCGGGCGGTGATCGAGGATTCCCACACGGTCCGCCTGCTGAAGTCCGGCCGCACGGTCCGGGCGGAACGCATCCTCGTGGCGGTGGGCGCGCATCCGGTGAAAGAGCCGGCGGTGCCCGGGATCGATCTGGCGATCACCTCGAACGAGGTGTTCGAGCTGGAGAGCCTCCCGGAGCGCATCCTGGTGATCGGCGGCGGCTACATCGCGGTGGAATTCGCCGGCATCTTCGCGGCGCTCGGCAGCCGCACGACGCTGCGCACCGGGGAAAG
>NZ_BACT01000052.1:0-4876 GCF_000333255.1 Methylobacterium sp. B1
GTAGGTCGAAGGGCTCCGCGACGCGGTCCAGGGGCGCGAACTCGGCCTCGGCGATACCGTTGTGCACGATCCGCGTCACACGCTCGGGACCGCCGACGAAGCGCCGGTGCCGGCCGGCGACGTACTCGCTCTCGAACAGGAACGCGTCGGTGCGGCGGGCCAGCATCGCCTCGGCCCCCATGTAGAGACGGTGGAGTCCAGTGCCCGGACGGTAATTGTAGCTGCCGCCATGCGGGGTGTACGCGCGGATCGCCGGGCCCGCCCCGGCAAGGCGTGCATAGACACCGCCTTTGGCGCCGTGACCGTGAAGCACCTCCGCGCCGACCGTGGCAGCCCGTTGCGCGACGTTCCGGAGGCAGGACCAGTCCGACGGATGCGGATTGCGGCGCATGGGGATGCGGAGGAGGCCGAGATCCAGGATCGGCAGCAGATCCGCCAGGGCTCCCGCGGCGCGCTCGCCGCCGGTGGTGGCGTCGCAGACGATCCCGACCTGATGGCCCGCGGCGGCCTGCAGGCGGGCGAGATCCATCACGTGCCGGAACAGGCCGCCTACGGGCGCCCGGAACACGTGAAGGATCCGGTAACGCTCAGCACTGCCAGGGGCGTTCGACTTCGGGACCATGGTTCAGCTCCCGGGAATATAAGTTCCCAGGTTATGATCCACCGGTGGTCGCGGGACACTTAAAGCAGGATCGGGGGGCTCGACCTTTCGGTCGGGACGGTAAGCGGAGTTTTACGTGCGAGGCCGCAACCGATCCCGCCCTATGTCAGCGGTGCGCCGTTCAGGCTGGCCCAGATCGTCCCGTAATGGCAGGCCGCCGCGGCCAGGACGAAGCCGTGCCAGATCGCATTCTGGAAGGGCAGGGTTCGCCAGATGTGGAAGATCACACCGATGGAGTAGAGCGCCCCGCCGATGCCCAGCAGCCACAGAGCCGTGGGCTGGAGCGCTGCGATGACGGATTCGTACGCGAGCAGGCCGCTCCAGCCCAGCAGCAGGTAGAGGCCGATCGACAGCCGATCGAACCGGCCCGGCAGGAGCAGCTTCACGGCGATCCCGATCAGCGCCACCACCCAGATGATCGCCAGCAGCGCGTAGGCTCGGATCCCCGACCCCACGAGGGCGACCAGCGGCGTGTAGGTGCCGGCGATCATCAGGTAGATCAGGGCGTGGTCGGCGCGGCGGAGCAGCCATTTGCGCGGACTCACGGGGTACAGGTTGTAGAGGGCAGAGACGCCGAGCATCAGGACCAGTGCCGCGGCGTAGACGACGACTGCCGCCCGCTCCCCGAGCCCGAGATGTGTGGTGACCGCCGTGGCCACCAGGGCTACCGCACCGGCGAAACCGAGGAGAACGCCGAGGCCGTGGATCACGCCATCCGCCACGATCTCCCGCGGCGTGTAGTGCCAGGTCAGGGAGAGGGGTCGGCCATCTTCCGCGAGAGACATCTTGAAGCCTCCTGCAACGCTTGCAGCATAAAGCTTGAGAAGTCTAAGTCGTTCCCCGTGCAGATTGCTGATGCGGAGTTATTCCAAGGTTCCACTAAAAGCGGTAAAAGTCTCGTGCAGCGCAGCACGATGGCCGCACCGCACGATAGCCTAGATCCGGCCTCTCGCCAGCCCCTCGAACCCCAGGGGCGGCTCCGCGGCCGCCGGCATCACTACGCCGGATCCCCGGCTGACCCGGGCATGGACTGTCGCCATCGTCAGCACGGCCATGGCCAGCACCTGATGCGCGAGCGCCGCCCAGAGCGGAACGGCGAGGAGCAGCGTCGCGATTCCAAGCGCCATCTGGGCGAGAACGAGGATCACGACACCGTTGGCGCGGCCGGCCGCGTTCGCCGGCCCGGTGAGGCGGGCGTCGATGGCGTGAAGGATCGCCACGACCAGGACCAGATAGGCCGTCACCCGATGGTCGAACTGAACCAGGGCGTGGTTGTCGACGAAGTTCTCGATCCAGGGCCGGATCGCGAACAGGCTGTCCAGCGGCGGCACGAAAGCGCCGTCCATGGTGGGCCAGGTATTGAAGACGAGGCCGGCATGGGAGCCGGCGACGAGCCCTCCGAGGAAGATCTGCACCAGCACCAGGATCGGGAGCACCATCGCGGTCGCCTGCAGGCGTGCCGGGACCGGCGCCAGGACGCCGCGGCGCTCGCCCGCCGCCAGCCAGACGAGGCCGGCCAGGATCAGGCTGGCGGTGGTGAGGTGCAGGGCGAGCTTGAGCGGGGCCACCGCGGTCATGCCGGGCTGGAGGCCCGAAGCGACCATGATCCAGCCGATGGCGCCCTGAAGGCCGCCGAGCACGCCGAGGCCGAGCAGCCCGAATCCGAGACGCCGGCTGATCCGGCCCTGCCACCAGAACACGATCAGCGGCAGGAAGAACACGAGGCCGATGAGCCGGCCGAGGAGGCGATGGCCCCATTCCCAGCCATACAGGACCTTGAAGGCGGACAATCCCATCCCCTGGTTGAGGATGTTGTATTGCGGCGTGTCCTTGTACTTGGCGAATTCGGCGGCCCAGTCGGCCTCGGTGAGGGGGGGGATCGCCCCGGTGACGGGGCGCCACTCGGTGATCGACAGGCCGGACCCGGTCAGACGCGTCGCGCCGCCGACCGCCACCATGGCGACGACCATGGCCGCGACCACGTAGAGCCAGGTTCGCACCGCCCCCGACCGCCGGTCGCCCGCGCCACTCATGTCCATGCCCGTCCCTTCCGCGGATGCCGGGATGCCCCGGCCGCCGCCTTCGGGTTAGGGGATGTCCGACCGCCCAGCAACGGCGCCGGCGCCGCAGCCCGCGTCAGCGGGCGCGTTGCCAACCGGATCACAGGACGGTAGCCGTCCCCGGTCGGCGCCGGGAGCGCCGGCCGCGAGGCCACGGACACAGCAATGCGCCGCCGCACCCGAACCCTGATCGGCACCCTCGTGATTCTCGCCTTCGTCTGCCTCTACGGCCCGCTGGCGATGGCCCTGGCCGACAGCCGCATCGCGGAGACGCCCGCGCCGGTGCAGGCGGTGATCTACTCGATTCTCGGCATCGCCTGGATCTTCCCGCTGATGCCGCTGATCCGGTGGATGGAGCGGCCCGATCGCTGACGCCGATCCCTCGATTTTGCCGCACTCGGGGATCACAAGCCTGCCCGTTCCCGCTCGAGATCCCGCTCCGTGCACCGCCCGTCCCTATGCCTTACGCCTCTGGCTGCCCTCGTCGTGATGCTGGCGCCCTTGCCGGCCCTGGCTCAGGGGACCCCGCGCTCCATCGGTGAATGCGAGCGCCTGAAGAACGACCTCGCCTACAATCAATGCCTCGCGATGTTCGGCCCCGCGGCCAAGAACGTCGCCGGCGGCTACGCCTCGGCCGACACCGCTGTCGCCACGGCTGCCACCCCGGCGGCCGCCATGGCAGAGCCGATCCCGCAGGTGGAGGAGACGGCCGAGGCCAGCACCAGCCGCCGCCGGCGCTACCGGTCCGCGCGCGGCCGGCAGTACGCCTCGTTCTCGACCGGCTACCGGCACCGGCGCCGGCGCTGACGCCGGCCTCCGGATCGTCCGCTCCGACGCCTGGCATCTCGACCGGGATCCTCTGGGATCTCGACTTTAAGGCAGGTTCGGAGATTCCAGAGCCTCGAGGACCCGCGCGCCCGGCATCGAGCCGTCGCCGGGCCAGACGTTCCAGTCGGCGACCTGATCGAGGGCTTCGGCGAGCCGCCGCTTGTAGACGTGCCGCGGCACCTCCTCGGCGCCGAACTGGGTGAGATGGTCGGTGACGAACTGGGTATCGGCGAGCCGGTAGTGCCCGGCGCGGAGGCGGGCCATCAGGTGGACGAGGGCGACCTTCGAGGCGTCGCGCACCTCGTGGAACATGCTCTCCCCGAAGAAGGCCGCCCCCAGCGAGACGCCGTACAGGCCGCCGACGAGCCGCCCGTCCGCGCCCGCATAGACCTCGACCGTGTGGACATGGCCGAGATCGAACAGGGCGCCGTAGAGTTCGCGGATCCGTGCGTTGATCCAGGTGCGCTCGCTGTCCCGGCGCGGCGCGGCGCAACCGTCGATCACAGCTTCGAAGTCGGTGTCGCAGCGGACCACGAACTGGTCGGACCGCACCGTCCGGGCGAGGCGCCGGGGGACGCGGAACGCGTCGAGGGGCAACACGCCCCGCGCCTTGGGCTCGACCCAGTAGAGCGTCGGGTCGTCGGCGTCCTCCGCCATCGGGAAGATTCCCGCCGCGTAGGCCTTCAGCAGGATCTCGGGGGTGATGTCCACGCGGGCGGAATCGTGCATGCCGTGAGTGTCGCGCGCGGCCGGCGCGAAGACCAGATCCCGCGCGTGGAGCGGTCGCCGCAGCCCCGCCCCGGTCCGGTCAGGCTTTCATGCCGCCGTCTTCCAAGAAATGCTCCAGCCAATGGATGTCGTAAAGGCCGTTCTGCACGTCCGGGTTGCGGACCAGCGTCCGGAACAGCGGCAGCGTCGTGTCGATGCCGTCGATGACGAACTCGTCCAGCGCCCGGCGCAGGCGCATCAGGCACTCGTTGCGGGTCCGGCCATGGACGATCAGCTTGCCGATCAGCGAATCGTAGTTCGGCGGGATCCGGTAGCCCTGGAACGCCGCCGAATCGACCCGGACGCCGAGGCCGCCCGGCGTGTGATAATGGGTGATCTCGCCCGGCGAAGGCCGGAAGGTCTCCGGGTGCTCGGCATTGATCCGACACTCGATGGCGTGGCCCTCGACCTTGATGTCCGCCTGGCTGACCGAGAGCGCCCCCCCCGAGGCGACCTGGATCTGCTCGATGACGAGGTCGATTCCGGTGATCATCTCGGTCACCGGATGCTCGACCTGGAGGCGGGTGTTCATCTCGATGAAGTAGAACCGGCCGTCCTC
>NZ_BACT01000051.1:0-5930 GCF_000333255.1 Methylobacterium sp. B1
CCCCCGAGGGGCCCGCCGGGATGCGCGGGCTCGATGGCGTCGCCGCCTGGACGCGGGCCCTGTCCCGGGTCGTCGAGGGCGCCCTCGATGCCGGGTCGCTTCCGTTGACGGCGGGGGGCGATCACAGCCTGTCCCTGGGCTCCGTCGACGGCGTGTTGCGGCACTGTGCGCGGCATGGCCGATCCGTCTTCGTGCTCTGGCTCGACGCCCATGCCGACTTCAACACGCCGGCGACATCGCCCTCCGGGAACGTGCACGGCATGCCGCTCGCCGCCCTGTGCGGCGAGCCGGGCTTTCCACGCCTGTTCGCCGAGCCGGTCCCGCAGCCATTGTCCCCCGCCAACGTCCACCTGTTCGGGCTGCGATCGATCGATGCCGGCGAACGTGCGCTGGTGACGACGCGGCGGGTCGGCATCACCGACATGCGGACGATCGACGAATTCGGCGTGGTGGCGCCGCTCCGGCGGGTGCTCGACCGGGTCGCGGGCCAGGGCGCGCATCTCCATGTCAGCCTCGACATCGACTTCCTCGACCCGTCGATCGCGCCCGGCGTCGGCACCACGGTCCCGGGAGGCGCCACCTTCCGGGAGGCACATCTCATCATGGAGATGCTTCACGATTCCGGTCTGGTGCAGTCCCTCGACGTGGTCGAGCTCAATCCCTTCCTCGACGAGCGCGGGCGCAGCGCCCGGGTGCTGGTCGAGCTGGTGGCGAGCCTGTTCGGCCGTCGCATTCTCGATCGGCCCACCCTGCCGGTCGAGGCCGCCCCCATCGAGCCGGCCGGGCGCGGCTGATGGACCACCGCCTCCCCACGTCGTCATGCCCCCCCGCGGCGACCGGCGCCCCACCGGCACGCCAGCGCTCGGACGGGCGCGTCCGGCTGCGGGTGGGCCCGACCCACCCGGGCGGCGCGACGCGCATCCTCGATCTCGCCGAATCCGGCCCGTCGCGGCTCCGATTCCCACGGGGAACGGGCGCGCTGGAAACGGTCCTGGTCAACACCGCAGGCGGCGTGGCCTGCGGCGACACCTTCGCCATCGACCTCGCCCTCGATCCGGGCGCCGAACTGGTCCTGACCACCACCGCAGCCGAGAAGATCTACCGATCGGACGGCCCCGTAAGCCATATCGCCAACACCCTGGCTCTCGAGGCCGGCGCGCACCTCGCCTGGCTGCCGCAGGAGACCATCCTGTTCGACCGCGCCCGGGTGCGCCGCCGCTTCACGGCCGATCTCGCCGAAGGTGCGGCGCTGATCGCCGTGGAGGTCGTCGCCTTCGGCCGAGCGGCCAGGGGCGAGCGGATCACGGACGGGCTGTTCGCGGATTCCTGGCGCATTCGCCGGGGCGGCCGGCTCGCTTACGCCGACGATCTTCTGCTGGACGGCCCGATCAGCGATCTCCTCGCCCGTCCGGCGGTGGGCGGGGGAGCGCGCGCCTGCGCGACCGTCCTCGACATCGCCCCCGGCGCGGAGGCGCGCCTCGAGGAGGCCCGCGCCCTCCTGGCCGGGGCCGCCGCACCCGGAACAACGGCAGCCGCGAGTGCCTGGAACGGTCACTTGGCGATCCGCGCCCTCGGGGAGGCCGTCGGCCCGTTGCGCGGCCTCATCGCCCGGTTCGTGGCGCAGTATCGCGGCGTCGCGATGCCCCGGGTCTGGCAAAGCTGACAGGAACCGCCACGTCGGCGGCTCAGGACCGTTGCCTGCGACGGCCGACGTCTGCTAGAGACGCGCACCCGGAGCTGTCCGCCAAGCTCCGGACCGGATGGCAACGCCGTTCAGGAAGGCCTCGTGGCGGAGTGGTTACGCAGAGGACTGCAAATCCTTGCACCCCGGTTCGATTCCGGGCGAGGCCTCCATCCTTCTTCTTCCTCTCCTGGCTGATCCCGCCGTGATGCTCCGGCGTGAGCGTCGCCGCGCGCTCATGCGCTGTGGACCTGCGTCGTGAAGGTCTCGATGGCCTTCTGCAGGCTGTGCGCCCCGGACGTGACCCGCACGGCGCCGCCGCGCACCTGTCCGGCCTGCGCCTCGTTGGACGCGGCGGCGGCCTGAACACCGGCAACGCTCTCCGAGACCCTGCGGGCGTCCGCGGCCGCGCTGGAGATCGCCCGCGCGATTTCCTGGCTGGCCTGGCCCTGCTGATCGGTGGCCTTCGCAACTTCGGAGGCGATCAGGCTCATGCGGGCGATCGTCTCGCCGATCGTGCCGATCGCGCCGACCGTGCGTCCTGCGGCCCCCTGGATCGCCCCGACCTGCCCGGTGATGCGGTCGGTTGCGAGCGCCGTCTGGCCGGCCAGGGCCTTCACCTCGGCGGCGACCACCGCGAAGCCGCGCCCGGCGACACCGGCCCGGGCGGCCTCGATCGTCGCATTGAGCGCCAGCAGATTGGTCTGCCCGGCCACCTCGCGGATCAACGTGACCACCGTGCCGATCTCCTCGGCCGCTTGCGACAGGCTCATCACCGTCTCCTTCAGGCCCTGCGTGTCGGAGAGGGCGGAGGAAGCAATCTCGCTCGTGTGCCGCACCCGGGCCTCGATCTCCCGGGCCGAGACCGAGAGTTCCTCGGCAGCGCTGGCGATGCTGTCGACCAAACCGGCACTCTGGCTGGAGGCACCCGCCACGATGGCGGCCTCGGACGCCATCGCGCCGGCATTGCCGGTGAGCGTGTCGGCGGCCGCCTGCATCGCCTCGGCCGATCCGGCGAGATCGGCGACCGCGCGGTGCGTCTCGGCCTCGAAGGCATGGGTCGCCGTCGCCAAGGCTTCCGCCCGGATCCGGTCACGATCACGGCGCATCTGCGCCTCCGCGTCCAAATCGCGCTTCTCGATCAGAGCGGTCTGGAACGCCGCGATGGCGGCTGCCATCTCGCCGATCTCGTCGCGACGATGCGTGAACGGGATGACAAGGCCGAGGTCGTTGGCGGCGAGCGCCGTCATGCCATCCTTGAGACGGTGCAGGGGGCGCCGCACCTGGGTGACGATGATCCAGACCGCTGCGAGCAGCCCCAGCACGAGCGCCACCGCCGGCACGACCACGAGGGTGATCCGCGCCTGCCGCCGGTCGACGGCGTCCCCGGCGCGTCGGGCATTCAGGCGGCTCAGCACCTCCCGTCCAAGGGCGCCAATCTCGGCCACCATGCGCTCCCGATTCTTCACGGTCGCCTCGTCGGTCGCCTGGATCAGGGCCGCCTTGGGCGACACCGTCAGCCCCAGCTCGGCCGTGTCGGTCTGGTAGGCGATGAATTCCTTCACGAAGAGATCGAAGCGCCGGCGCCGATCTTCGGGAAGCTGATCTTCCATCGCTGCGAGGAAGGGTCCGCGCACCTGCTCCACCGTCGCAAGGGCGTCGTGGAGTGCCGACAGGCGCGTCCGTGCCTCGGCGGTGTCTTCCGCCGTGTAGAGGGCCGTGGCCTGCACCACCGCGTGCTCGATCGCCTGCCCTAGGGCACCGGCCTGCAGCCCGGCATTCCAGATCCTGTCCGTCGCGGCGGCGCGCTCCTGCTCCCAGTTCGACTGCCGGACGGCGAAGGCCGCGATGCCGATCGCCACGAGGGCCAGCAATCCGATCACTGCCGAGAGCTTGAGGCCGAGTGAAATTCGCATGGGAGCCGCGCCGCTTCAGCGAGGGTTACGAAGAGGCGCAGCTATACACGAACACTTCCTTTTGAACAGGTAAATATAGCCGGCAAACTCTATTATCCGATATGGCGATCGAGACCGATATCCATCAACGAATAGCCAGATCTTGCAGCACGCACACAGAATGATCACGCGCATACCGCGTGCTTCCGGACCGGACGACTGCGAATGCTGGATCTCGCGAGCGCTGGAGCTGCGTATTGGACCGCGTCGGGCCTATGGACGCCCGCGTGCCGGTGGCGGGCTGCGCGCCCGCCGCGAGACCCGTCAGCGATCCCGGGCAACGGGGGCCGGACTGCCGACCGGCTGACGGCGGGACTGCTCCTGCATCCGGAGCGCGGCGACGATCTCACGGCGGAGGTCGTCGCGCTGCACGTCGACGAGATCGGGCAGGATATCGGCCTCGTGCTCGTCGAGGGCCGCGATCAGTCGGGGACGGTCGGCGGCCCACTCGAAGGCGACGCGCACCTCGCGCTCCGCATAGGGGTCTTGGGGGTTCAGGCAGTGATGGGTCAGCATGATGGCAATGGCCACGCACCGGGTCGTCCGGGCTGGCGCTCCCGTAGGATCGCGTCGCGACATTCGCATGACCCTGGCGGCGACGGCCGGAGCGAGCGAGCCAAGCCAGCGGCGGGACCCGGCGCATATGTTGCCAAAAAGCAACATAGCGGGCGCTCGACTGCCATCGGTGCAGGCCGCGCCCTGTGACGCAGAGCGCCGTGCCGTGGAATGCCCGCGGATCATGCGTCGAGGCCCTTGCGTCCCGCGATCGCGGTGTGTAGAGACCCCCTCGTGATCCCCGATAGCTCAGTTGGTAGAGCAGGCGACTGTTAATCGCCTTGTCGCAGGTTCGAGTCCTGCTCGGGGAGCCATCACAAAACTAACCCTCTGATTTTGCTGAAGAAATCTGCTATCTCCGCCGCACCTGGGTTGGTGGTGCGGCGTCAGAGATCTCAGAATAGCGATCGGCAATGCGTGCGGCGAGCTTCGTTCTGTTCGCCCCGCGCACGTAAGTCGCGCTCTCCCGGCTACCCTCTGCCCACCCGAACCAGGCGTTCAGCTCGGCCTCTGTAGCGCCGTTCTCGGCGGCTCGGCGCGCGCCGGCTTTGCGCAGCCCGTGAGCACGGCCCGGAAGCCCCATCTCGGCGCAGACGTCCCGAAACCAGTTGCCGAAGCTCTCCTTGGTGTACGGTCGCCCCTTCTCGGTCGCGATGAACGTCAGTTCGCCGATTGGCGCGGCGGCGATTGATGCAGCCAGCGGCGGCAGGATCCGGATCGTGACTTCCTGCTCGGTCTTCTCGGTCATGATGCGGATCACGCCGTTGCGGACGTGCGGGCGGCCAAGCCGGGCGGCATCGCCACGTCGCAGGCCGGTGTAGAGCAGAATGTCGAGCGCAAGCCGCTCGCGCGTGCCGACCTTGTGTCGGGCCTCAAACTGGGCGACCTCCTCCTCGGTCCACGTGTGGAAGCCGTTGCGGTCGTTGGCGCCGGCCAGGAGCTTCACGCTCCGCGTCGGATCCGCCGGTACGATGTCGAGCGCCACCGCCCAGCCGAACAGCCCGCGCATAGTCTTGAGCCAATTGTTTGCGCCGTGCGGCTGCGCGGCCCGCTTGTCCATGCCCTTTTGGATAGAAAGCTTGTTGATGCGGTCCGCGGACTCGTGCCCGGCAGCCTCCTTCGTCTCCTTCAGGATGCCGGCGCGCTGCGCCCTGGTCGCGGCGGACAGCTCGGTCGTCCACTGAGCGCTCGCCATGTAGCTGTCGATCAGCCACCCGAGCGAGCCCGTCGTCTGCGCCTTTCGCGCCTCGACGTCTGGCGCATGACCGCGGACGGCCTTCTCGTACTCCGCCCAGAACGCCTTGCTGCCGAACGGCTCTCGCAGCCGGATCCGCGGCCCTTCTCCACGCCGAACGTACCAGACCTTTTCTCCGTGGCGGGTGGTCTCGTGGCGGAGGTGGAGCGGGCGCGGGCGAGGCATGGCGTTCATAGGGCGATCACCCGGGTCCGCTGCGCAAGCCGATTTTCACGCTCGCTGGGCTGGCCATCGTCGGCCTCGACGCTGATGCCTTCCGGCCGGAACACGATACGCACCTTCTCGACGCCGGCCGACCGCAGCGCTCGTGCCGCGCGCGCGATGTCGGCCTGAGTAACACTCGCACCTCTACGGGGCACCGCGTCCTCCATCGGTCTCGGATCGGTTGAGGGAAGGGGCGGGCTTGGCGGGGCTCTCAAGCATTCGACGCCTCCTTGGTGGCCGTGGACTCGGCGGGGGCGAGCCGAGCAGCTCGAGACATTCC